>DATJXN010000132.1 GCA_035500095.1 Candidatus Binataceae bacterium | reverse complement strand
CGAAAAGCTCTACTGGGGGCGGCGTTACCTGACGCGCGAGTTTTTCACCGAGATGCGCGAGCGTTTCAAGCGCCATGTCTGCCTGGTCTGTGCCTATCGCGGGCGCAAGCTGGTCGCCGGCACCTTCAACCTGCAAAAGGGGGGCGTGCTTTACGGGCGCTATTGGGGATGCTTCGAGGACCTGAAGTATCTGCACTTCAATGTCTGCTATTACTCGGCCATCGAACATTGCATCGCCAGCGGCATCGGGCGCTTCGAACCGGGCGCGGGCGGCGAATACAAGTGGCTTCGCGGCTTCGATCCCGCGCTTACGCACAGCGCTCACTACGTCGCCCACGAAGGATTGCGCCGTGCGATCGCCAACTTCCTCGCCCGCGAACGGCGCGAGGTCGAGGCCTGGATCGCCGAAGGCCAGGAGCGAAGCCAACTCAAGGCGCCCTCGCCGTCAAACGTCGAGCAGCCGTAAGGCGGCGATACGACCCGCCGCGTCATCCCCCGCTATTTCGGCGGGGCCGCCTCGATCCGATCGTCGGCAGAAATCGCCGCTTCGCGCGGCGCGAGATCGATCTTGTCGATCTCGCCCAACTCCTTTTTCCCGACCACCCCAAGCTCGCGAAAGCGCCGCGCAAGCGGCATCACCCGTCCCTCGAAGGACCCGACGGCGTCGTTGAACGCGCCTACCGACGACTTCAACGCGGCGCCGAGGCGCCGCAGATGATCGACCATCGTCGCGAACCGGTCGGAGAGTTCGCGCGCCATCTCGTTTATCCGCTGCGCGTTTTCCGCGAGCTGCTCCTGGCGCCAGCCGTAGGACACCGCGCGCAGAAGCGAAATCAGCGTGGTCGGCGTCGCAAGAATCACGCGCTGTGCGACTCCCTGCTCGATCAGCGAGGGATCCTGCTCCAGCGCCGCGCTGAAGAACGACTCGCCGGGCAGAAACAGGATCACGAATTCGGGCGCCGGCTGAAACTGGTCCCAGTAGTTCTTGGAGGCGAGCGCGCCGATATGCGCGCGCAGTTGCTGCGCGTGCTGTTTCAGCTTCTCTTGGCGCCCGGCCTCGCTCGGTGCTTCCAGCGATTCGAGATACGCCTGCAGCGGCACCTTGGCGTCCACGATGACGTTCTTGCCGCCGGGCAGCTGCACGCGCAGGTCGGGACGCAGTTTGCCGTCGTCGTTGACGGCGCTCGCCTGCTGAAAGAAATCGCAGCGCTCCAGCATCCCGGCCATCTCGACCACCCGCTTGAGCTGGATTTCGCCCCATCGGCCGCGCACCGACGGCGCGCGGAGCGCGCGCGACAGGTTGGAGGCCTCCGAGCGCAATTCCTTCTGCGCCGTGATGAGCGAGTTTATCTGCTCGCCGAGCGCGCCGTAGGCCTGGCGGCGCGCGCCTTCGATCGTGCGGATCTCCTGGTCGAGCCGGCCGAGCGATTCGTTGACGGGACCGACTACCGAACCCAGTTTCTGATCGGCGAGAGTGAGGAAACTCGAATTCGCAGCTTCGAGCGCGTCGGCCGCGAGCGATTTGAACGTGTCGGCGAGCTTGCGCTCCGAGCTTTCCAGCAGCGTCTTCTGCTCGAGGAAGCTGCGCTCGCGCTCCTCCATCCGGACCGCGGCCTCGCGCACCTTGCCTTCCCAGCGCCGGGCGGCGGCGAGCCAGGCGACCGTCGCTCCCACCGCCAACGCCAGGATCACAGCCGCCAGCAATTCCATCGTGCAACCTCCCCGCCGCCACACCCCGAAAACGGCGCGGCCATCACATAGTATGCGCCGCATCCCGCCTGCGTCCAATTACCGCGGGCGAGCCCGTCCACAGGTCTGTGCGTGCGCGCGCTTTGCCCGCCCGTTCTGCTATTTTGGCGCGTGAGGTCCGCGGCCCTTCGCGGAGGCGCCGCAACCGCGCAAGACGCGTCGTGCAATCTGTTTTCAACCTCTCATGAAAGACCTGCTCAAGCCGCGCTCCGTCCTCGTCGTCCTTGGCTCCGGCGGCGTCGGCAAGACCACGATCGCCGCCGCGCTCGGCGTCGCCGCCGCAAGGACCCATATGCGCACGGCGGTCATCACGGTCGATCCTGCGCGTCGTCTGCGCCAGGCGCTCGGTCTTCCGCGCCTTTCCGGCAAGCCGACGCGAATCGATGTGCGCCGCCTGCGCGCCGCCGCGCTCGATCCGGCGCTCAAGCTGAGCGCGATGGTGCTTGACGTAAAAGGCGCATGGGACGCGATGGTGGCCGAGCACGTCGCGGATCCGGTTCTCCGCAGGCGGATTCTCGACAACCCCTTCTACCAGAGTCTCAGCACCCGGTTCGCCGGTTCGGACGCCTACGCTGCCCTGGAAGCGCTGCATGACCTTCACACGGCGGGCCGCTTCGACTTGGAAGTCGTGGATACTCCGCCCGCCGCGCACGCATTGGAGTTCGTGCAGGCGCCGGCGCGCCTGATGCGGCTGCTCGATTCGCAGGCCGCGCGATGGCTCCTGGGGCCGGACGGGCGGCCCGCATCGCTCGCGCTCAGGCTCGCCGGCCGGATCACCGGCTACGTCGCACGCGAGTTGGAGCACTTCGCAGGCGGCCAGACGCTGTCCGCGATCGCCGACTTTTTCGCCGCCGCTTCCGGGGCCGTCGAAGGGATCGGCGCCCGCATGCAAAAGGTCTCCGCCCTGCTGCGTTCGCCGGCCGTCCATTTCGTGCTCGTCACCACCGCCGAAGCCGATCGCCTGCACCAGGCCGAGAGGCTCATCGAGCGGATGGAAGCCGAAAGGCTTCACCTCGATGCGGTCGTCATCAACCGTTTCCTTGACGAATCGATCTTTCGCGGATTCGATCGCGCGCTCGATGAAATTCCCGCGCTGGCCGCCGCGCTGCGCCCGGATGGCGCCGGCGACAGCGGTATCGCCGCCGCGCTCGAATATCTGGAGAGCTATCGCGCGCGCGCCGAGCAGAACCTTCGCCGCGTGAAGCGCTTTGTTCATGGATTGCCGCCGCGGATGCGGATCGCGCTCGCACCCGAGCTTCGGCCGGGCGCACCCGGCCTCGCCGCGCTGGGCCGGCTTGCGGATTTCCTGGTGACGCCGCAGGCGAGCGTCGAGCGGCCGGGGCGCCGCACGAACGCGCCGCGCGGCGAGGCGGACGCGCGCCGCTCAGCAGCGGCAGCTGCGTCGCGGAAAAGTCAGAGCCATGAAACTCGTCGCATGCCGGAGTGAGCCTGTAAGCCGGGTTCTGTGCCCTTGCGGGCGGCGATCATTCATCTAGGCCGGACGATTGCTCGCCGGCTCCAGCGACCGAACCCGAGGGATTTTGAGCGGGCCGCTCACCCTCCTATTTGGTCTTGCTCCGGGTGGGGTTTAGCATGCGCACGCGATCACTCGCGCGCCGGTGGGCTCTTACCCCACCATTTCACCCTTACCCTCGCGGGCGGTGTATTTTCTGTGCCACTTTCCGCGGGTCGCCCCGCGCCGCCGTTAGCGGCCACCCTGCCCTGCGGAGCCCGGACTTTCCTCCCCCCAAAGGGGCGATCGCCCGGCCCACTCCGGCATCGACGATCCTAGCACGGCCGCGCGGCGCGCGGATCAGCCTTCGTAACAGAGGATTCGCTGGCAGTTGGGGCAGAAATGGATCTGCAGATGCTTCTGGATTTCGTTGTAAAGCTGTGGCGGCAGCCGCATCCGGCATCCCTGGCAGGTGCCTGATTTCGCCAGCGCGACCGCCAGCCCGCCGCGGCGACTGAAGATCATTTCGTAGCGCTGCAGCAGCCCGTCTTCGATCGACGCGGCCTCGCGGTCGCGCTCGACGCGCTGGCGCTGAATCGACATCTTGAGTTCTTCAACCTCGGCCGCGATCTCTTTCTCCGCTGCCCTGAGCTCCGCGCGCTTGCTCGCGATAAGTTCGGTCAGCTCCTTGATCCGCGGCCCGCGCGGCTCTGCCGCCTGCATCGAGGCCAGCACTTCGCCTTCCAGGCGCTGGTTGTTTTCCTTGAGCGCCTCGACCTCATGACCGAGCGCCTGCAACTCCTTGTCGTTGCGCACCAGGTTGAGCCGCATCCGCTTGTTGCGGATCTGCGCTTCGCCGTCGGCCAGTTCGCGTTCGAGCAGGCGGCGCGCAGCGGTCGTCTGCTGATCTTCCTCGGTGAGTCGGTCTAGTTCGGTCTGAGAGGTTTCGATCTCGCCGCGGAGCTGATTGACGCGCTCCGCGACCGAAGACAATGATTGCCCGAGCTCGTGCAACTGCCGGTCGATGGTTTGCAAATTCATTAACCGGGCTATCTCTTCCCGCAATTCTGCCTCCGTTTCATGCGAGCCGCTGCAGACGCGCGACGCCGAGCGTGCGCAGATCGCGCGCGCCGCGGCCCTGCGGCCAAACCAAAGTCCTGTCTGTTGATGATATGGGCCCACCAGGATTTGAACCTGGGACCAGCCGGTTATGAGCCGGCAGCTCTAAACCGGACTGAGCTATGGGCCCTCGCGAGCGCATTGAACAACAATGCATCATATCAAGTTTTGCGGCACAAATTAAATAGCGCTTCCGCCACGATTTCGCTTGACTGCCGCGATGCCATGCCTTCAACGGCCTGGTTCATCCGCCGCGCCTTCGAAGCGCGATCATTTCCTGCGCGGCGGCTACCCTTTCGTCGTCGCTGCCGGCGCTCGCCGCGGCGCGCCGCGCGTTCTCCATCGCACGTTGTTGCCGCCGCCGCGCGAGCGCGCCGGCAAAGTCGCGCGCGAGCGAGCGCGCCTGCTCTGCGGTTTCCATCAGCGGCCCCACGGCGAACGCTGTAAGGCGCGAGCGCTGCCCCTCCCCGAGCCGCTCGGCAACGCGCACTTCCAGCGTCGCCGCGCCCTCGTCCGAAGCGCACACTTCGCCAAGCGCCGCGGCGACCGCCGCATCCTCGAGCATCGCGGCGTGCGCCGCTAACTCGGCGCGCAATTCGGGGTAGAGCAGCGCGACGGCGAGCAGCCCGGCTTCGGCCGCCGCAGCGCCGTCGCCCGCTCCCGCTCCTGCGCCAGCGGAGCCGGTGCGAGAGACACCCGCCGCTCCGCGCGCGACGCTGCCCTGCGGACCGGCGCTGCGCGTTGAGCGACGCGCTTCCGCGCGCAGTACCTCTTCGCCGACGCCCAGCGCGTCGGCGGCCTTGCGCGCGAGCAGGTCGAACTCGAACGGGTTCGCCACCGACTTCAGCATCTCGGCCACCGCGGCGGCGGCGCGCGCCCGCCCCTGGAGCGAGCTGCGTGCGGCCGCCGCCTGCTCCTCGAGAAAATAATCGACCAGCAACTCGGCCGATTCGATAAGCTCGGCGAACGCCTGCGCGCCGCGCTCCCTGATGAACGTGTCGGGGTCGAAGCCGGACGGGATGAAAATCCCGCGCCCGAGCAGCCCCGCGGCGAGAAAGATCTCGAGCGCCCGCAAGGATGCCTTGCGCCCTGCAGCGTCGCCGTCGAAGCATGCGAGGACGTTGCGCGTATGACGCCCGACGAGCCGTAACTGATCGGCCGTGAGCGCCGTGCCGAGGCTCGCGACCGTCTCCTTGAAGCCCGCCTGCCACACCGCGATCGCGTCGAGGTAGCCCTCGACCACGATCGCGCGGTCGGCGCTCGCGATCGCCGCGCGCGCCTCATACAAGCCGTAAACATTGCGCGACTTGGAGTAGAGCGGCGATTCTGGCGAGTTGATATATTTCGGCAGCCGCTGGTCGAGAACCCGTCCGCCGAACGCAAGCACCCTGCCCTGCGCGTCGCGAATCGGGAACATCAGGCGTCCGCGAAACATGTCGCGCGTGCCGCCGCCGTCCTGCCTGACCAGGCCCAATCGCACTGCCGCAGCGAGCAGGCCGCGCTTCTCGAGCGCGCGCGCCAGGTTGGCCGTGCGCTCGGGCGCGAAGCCGAGCATGAATGTGCGCGCGGTCTCGGCCGCGACGCCGCGCGCGCCGAGGTACTCGCGCGCCGGCGCGCCGTCGGGCGTCTTCCACAGGACGTGAGCGAAGAATTCCGCGGCGGTCTGGTTCGCACGCAGCGCTGCGTCGCGTTCTCCCGCGCCCGGACCCGCGTCGCCACCGCGCTCGGGCAGCGCGACGCCGTAGCGGCGCGCGAGCGATTCGATCGCCTCGGGGAAGTTCAGCCCCTCGGTCCGCATCACGAAGTTAAAGACGGTACCGCCCGCGCCGCACCCGAAGCAATGGAAAAACCCACGCTCCGGATTGACCGAAAACGACGGCGTCTTTTCGTTGTGGAACGGGCAGAGGCCGACGAAGTTGCGCCCGGCGCGCTTGAGCCGCACGTGCGCCCCGATCACCTCGACGATGTCGGCGCGCGCGCGAATCTCTTCGAGCTTGTCGTCCGGATACCGCGCCATCACGCCGCTGCCACTTCGCGAAGCTTTCCCGGGTCGTTGGTCATGATTCCGTCAACACCCGCCGCGATCATCCGCCGCATCGCCGAAGCCTCGTCCACGGTCCATGCGTAAACCGCAAGGCCGCGGCGATGCGCTTCGGCGCAAAGCGCGGCGTCCACGATATCGAACTGCGGCGCGATCGCGAAGGCGCGCATCGCCTGGGCCGCTTCGAGCATCTCCGACGGAGTCTTCTCGCCAAGCAGTGCGATGCGCAACTCCGGTTCGTGCCGGGCGACGATCTCAAGCTGCTCCCAATCGAAGCTCGAGACTATCGCGCTCGCGGCTGCGGCGCATCCGCGAAGTATTTCGCAGACGCGCCCTTCGAGGCCGCGCGCCTTCAGTTCGACGTCCATTTCGCATCCCCGCCCGCCGAGCGCATCGGCAACTTCGGCGAGGGTTGGAATCCGTTCGCCACGAAATTCCGCGCCGAAGCGGACTCCGGCGTCCAGGCGCCCGAGCGACGCCGCGCTCATCGCCGCGACCCGGCCGCGCCCGTCGGTGGTACGATTAACCGTCGCATCGTGAATCACAACGATCTCGCCGTCGCGCGTCATCCGCACGTCGAACTCGCACATATCGGCGCCGAGCTCGGCGGCGGCAATAAACGCGCGCAGGGTATTTTCAGGGTAGTGAGCGCTCGCGCCGCGATGGGCGATCGTCAGCATCGCCTACGCCACCAAAACTCCGGCTCGACCACGCTCATCGAGCCCGAGTTTACCCGCCACGCCTTGCGGCGAGCAAATCAGCCTTGGTCTGCTCTCCACAGGCAACCGATTCGCGCGCGCAGGGCCCTCCTCGTCAATCCGCGCCCCGCCGCCTATGCTTGGTCGAATGACGGTGACCCGCAGCGCTACGTCCGCCGCGCGCAAATACGTGCAGGTCGCCTTCGCGACTCCGGCCGCGATGGTTGACGACGCGGCTGCGTTCCTGGTCGCGCAGGGAGCGCTGGGATGCGCCGTCGGCGGCGACCATCGGAGCGCCCATCGCCATCCAACGCTGGAACTTCATGCCTATTTCGACCATCTAAGCCGACCGCGCCTTGCCGCGATTCGCCGCACGATGGCGGCCGCGGGAATGCTCGCCGATTCCGGCCGGACGCCGCCGCCCCGGATCGTCGCCGACCCCGGATGGGCGACCGCATGGAAAGACCGCTTCGAGCCATTGCCGATAGGACGCCGGCTGTTGGTCGTGCCGCCATGGAACGCCGAGGTCGCCGTGGACCGCACCCGTATCGTGATAAATCCCGGACAGGCTTTCGGCACCGGCCATCATGGGAGCACCTGCGGCGCACTCGCGACGATCGAAAAGCTCTGCGCCGCGCGGCGCTTTGAGCGGGGGCTCGATGCCGGGACGGGCTCTGGCGTGCTGGCGATTGCGATGCGCATGATGGGCGTCGGCGACGTGCGTGCTATCGATATCGACCCTGTGGCTCTGGAGAACGCGCGCGAGAACGCCGCGCTCAACGGCCTTGGCGGACGCGGCGGGATCCGTTTTGCGACTACGCCCGTTGCGCGCCTTCGCAGGCGCTTCGATCTGATCGCGGCCAACATCCTGAGCTCCACATTGATCGCGATGGCCGCGCCGCTGACCCGCCTGCTCGCGCCAACCGGCCGTCTCATCCTTGGCGGAATCCTCAGTCGCGAGGCGGCCGCCGTGCTCCGCGCCTACCGGCCGCCGCTACGATGCCTTGGCGTGCGCCGCGACCGCGGCTGGAGCACGCTGGTGCTGGCGCGATGAAGCGGACGGCGAAGGTTCCGCCACGGTTTGCGATATCGTCCGCGGCGGTTGACGGCGCGGTCGCGCGCGTTGACGGCGCGGAGCTCCATCACATGCGCGACGTGATGCGTCTTGCGCCGGGAACGGAAATCGCACTGTTCGACGAACGCGGCGCCGAGTACGCCGGCACGATTCGGAACTACGAGGCGCGCCACGCCCTGGTCGAAATCGCCGCTGCCGCGCGCCCGCCCGCGGAATCCACCGCCGGGCTCATCCTCGCCGCCGCTGTGATCAAAGGGCCACGGATGGACTTCCTGGTCGAAAAGGCCGCCGAGCTTGGCGCGGCGGAACTCTGGCCGGTGCTGTGTGCGCGCGGAGTTGTGCGCGAGGTCGGCGGCGAGCGGCTCGCGCGATGGCGGCGCCTGGCGACCGCGGCGGCCAAGCAGAGCCTGGCGCCGCGCGCAATCGAAATCGCCGCTCCGCTCGGCCTCGGAGACTTGATCCGCCGGCCTGACGGGGGCAGGCTCTGCGTGGTTCTGAGCCCGGGCGCGCCCGCGCTGGGGGCGGTATTGCGCGCGGCGCGCAGCCGCTCAATCCTGTTGCTGTGCGGTCCGGAGGGCGGCTTTACGGATGACGATCTCGCGGCCCTGCGCGCCGCCGGCTTCATCGCGGCGGGACTGGGCGGGCGGCGGCTTCGCAGCGAGACCGCGGCGCTGGCCGCGCTCAGCATCGCGGCCGGCGCGCTCGACGAGTTTGGGGGAAAGGACTGACCGGTGGCAAGTTACAAATTCGCCTTCGTGATGGATCCGCTGGAAAAGGTGCTGCCGGACAAGGACACCACCTTCGCGTTCATGCTCGAGACGATCGCGCGCGGCCATCAGGCCTATTTCGTCGCGCTGCACGACCTCTACGCGGTCGGCGCTCACGCGTTCGCCTCGGCGCGGCGATGCACGGTGATGCGCGGAACGCCGCACTACCGTTTCGTGGACGACGGCGCCGAGTATCCGCTGGAGGCGTTCGACGCGATCTTCATGCGCAAGGATCCGCCGGCCGACGCTGCCTACCTGTTCGCCACGATGCTGCTCAGCCTGACCGATCGCCGCCGCAGCTTCATCCTCAACGAACCCGCGGGGCTGCGCGAGGCCAACGAAAAGCTCTATGCGCTCAATTTTCCCGATGCGATCCCGGCGACTCTGGTGAGCCAGGACATCGCGCGGCTCAAGAAATTCATGGCCGAGCAGGGCGGACAGATGATCGTCAAGCCGCTCGACGGACACGGCGGCGAAAGCGTCTTCCTCGCCTCCGCCGACGACCGCAACTTGAACGCGATCCTCGAGGCGGTCACGCGTTTCGAGTCGCGCCCGATCATGGCGCAACGCTATCTCGCGGAAATCCGCGACGGCGACAAGCGTCTGATCGTGCTCGACGGCGAGCCCCTCGGATGCACGCTGCGGGTGCCGCGCGACGACGAGAACCGCGGCAACATCCACGTCGGCGGCAACTGCGTCAAAGCCGAGGTAACCGCGCGCGACCTCGAGATCTGCGCGATGATGCGGCCGCGGCTCAAGCGCGACGGGCTCTATTTCGTCGGGCTCGACGTCATAGGCAACTATCTGACCGAAGTGAACGTGACCTCGCCCACGGGTATCCAGGAGATCGATCGGCTCGACGAGACCAACCTCGAGGCGCGGGTGATCGATTTCGTCGAATCGCGGGTCGCAGCGCTCAAGTGACGGATGCGCGCCGCAACGCGGCCCGGCGGGGAATGATGCGGCCGGGCGAAGAGTCCGGGGACGGGACGGACTGTTGCATGCGAGAGTCAGGACGGGTACGAATTAAGACCGCCGCGAAGGGCCGGCAACCAAAGCCCCGGTGGGCAGGTAGCTCAGTCGGTAGAGCAGAAGACTGAAAATCTTCGTGTCGAGTGTTCGATTCACTCCCTGCCCACCATCACCAAATTCTTCTCTCCCAAGAGGTTTGAAGCAATCGGTCCGCTTGAGGCTTTTGCCTCAGACAGCCCGACTTTGAACAATACTTTGAACAAACCTTGGCAGTCCGCGACCCGCGATGCAGAGTAAGTGCTGGGCGGCGTACCACCCCTTATTTCCGAACTTCGTTTCTTTCAACTTCAATCATGACTGCCCGAAGTGCGGCGAGATTTTGCCTGCGAAACTGGCGCCCCAGAGCCACCAGGACAACAGAGCCACCCTATCACCGAACCGAGGAATCTAAAGAGCGCCGGCAACATTCCCTACGCCTCATCTTTATTTTGCCGATACCTACGACCTTGCGCGCTGCCTTGGTCTCACTGTGATGCGGCGCCGAGAGCTTGGTGCTGGCATCTTTGAGCATGCCTTCGTCGGCAATCGCGTAGCGGGAATAGACGCTCTGGGTCCTATGCCCGACCATCGCCATCGCCGCTGACCTCGGGACTCCCGGCACGCTCCAGATTGCGCAGAGCACCGCGCCTGAAATCGTGCGGGATGCGCCTGCCCGCCTGCATGTCGAGAACCATGCGCGACGGGAAGACCCGGATGGGCTGGCGCTCGTTGTGAAACAGCCAGGGGATGACGATTTGCCACGTCGCCATTTCGAGCGCGCGGGTATGTTCGAGCTGGGCTTCGAGGATTTCGCCCAGCTCGCCATGTCCTCGAAGCGGTCGAACCCGCGAGGTGAATGACGTGGCTGGCGAATACATGGTCTCAGCGACCCCCATCCTGCTCGATGCGCCCGTCCTGCACCCGTGTCCGCCTGCACCGTACGGCATCGCGGCATCGGTCCTGTCGAGACTGTCGCGGTCAGACATCCGCGCTTGGGCGTCGTGCTCATCAAGGGTTCGGACTATGACCCGGACCACCACGGTGCGGTACTGAGGAGTTACGACGCGAACGGCAGGCTGGTCGACTGATGAATGGCATCGAACTCGTCGAGCCCTTTGCCAAGTTGCAATGGTACTGAATCAGGGCGAAGCGACGCACTAGGCTGGCACGCCTAACCACTTGGCTCCGCCTGACCAGCCGCGACCATGCGGCGCATGCGTTGAAGCATCTTGACCAGTACCTCGTCGGCGCCCGTGGCGATGAAGACCACCTCGCGCACGTGGCGGCGAGCCTTCTGCTGGGTATCGAGTCGCGCTGCCGCAAGCGTGAAGCTGTACGGGCGGATAGGCGGCAAGTGCGCTGAAGGGCCCGAGAGCCGCAAGGAGCAATCGAGATGGCGGGTGAGCGAGCAGCATGCAATCAGAGTCCCGGACCTTTTCGTGAGCACCGTGGTGTGCTCTAAATGGAAAGGAACCAGACGGGGGTGCACCGGCCTCGACGATTGTGTCCCCGGGCGGGCCGGCGAAATATTCAGCGGCCCAACCGCGCCAGAGCCGCGCGTCGAGTCAGAGGCGGCAATCAAAGACCCGAAGCGCGACGAGCACGAGCATCTGATTTTGTCAGCTGCCGTCGCCCGCGCAGCACGTCTGAGGCGCTACGGGACAGGCCGTGGGAACAAAGCCCCTTTCAACTCAGAACCGCTCTCGAGATGCCATTGGAGGTGTTCATGCCACGATTGGCGGACTCTCTCAAAAGAACCATTAATCGCTTCTTAGCGATTAATAGGATATGAAATTCACAAACAATCCTTGCTGAGGTACGAACCTATTGGGCTTGAGGGGTTAATTCCACCCCGGCATCTTTGGGTGGGACCGGGGGAACCTCTGTACATGTTCATTGGTGGTGCTTGGGAATATCGAACATATTTGACGCTGTTATCCGGGATGCGAAAGGATGGGTCCGTCCTGGAATTACGCTGCAATCACGGTAGAACGATGCTTATGCTTCTCGACTATCTCGAGCCGCCGGGAAGATACGAAGGGTTGGACATCCTCGCGGCTCAGATAAGCTTCGCCCAACAGAGTATTCATTCACGTTATCCTCATTTTTAATTTCAATCTCGCCGACGTTTATAACAAGTTTTATAACCCCACGGGCAAGCAAAGCGCCGATGCCTATACTTTTCCTTTTGCGGACGGTTCGTTCGATATCGTCTACGGAGCTTCGCTATTCACTCATCTTGTTCCTTCCGACACTGTCAACTACTTGAAGAAAAGCAGACGGGTTTTGCTCCCGGGAGGTCAATGCCTCTTCAGTTTTTTCGTGCTTGACTATTATCGAGGACGGGAACAATCATCCGCAGCAATTCTTTGAATTTGATAATCCTGTGCGTAACTTTGATGGTGTGGCCACTTCCAATCCGGACGTTCCGGAAAATCTAATAGCCTACAATCTGTCTTTGATAGAGCGAGTCGCCGAACAGACTAGGCTAAGAGTCAAGCGAATCATTCCGGGTTTTTGGTCGAAGACGCACAAAGTCGGCGTCACTGAGCAAGACCTTATAGTCTTTGAGGCTGTCTGAATAGTTAATGTTCCTTGAGTCCATGAGGTTCAACTCCTCAATCGCCCGCTGGAAGGCCGAACCGGTTGCTTTCATCGCCGAGGTGCTGATTAATCCTGAGACCGACAAGCGCTTCGAGCTTACCCGGCGCAGGTGTCCTTCATCTGCGAAGCCTTCACGTCCCGGCCCGACGACTCCTTGCTGTAGGCGGAGCTGGTCTTCTCGTGGCCGAAAAAATCGGGTAAGTCGACGATGGCTCCGTGGCTGATGCTCTACGTCATCGTCTGCCTCGCCGCACAGGATGGCGAAGCTTACGTGGTCGCGAACGACTTCGAGCAGGCAAGGTCCGGAGTGTTCGAAGCCTGCGCGCGCATAGTGAAGGCGAGCCCGCTCTTGCGCAATTCGGTTCGCGTTGCGGTGGACAAGATTACTTTCCGCAGCGCGGGGGTTCGATTACTGGCATTGCCGCTGACTATACTGGCGTTGCCTCTAACGGCCCGGCTTCGAACAAACTTTGACGGAGATGTGCGAGTTTAGGCGTGGCTTTCGCCCCGGCGCGAAGCAGTGCGACCAAATATGCTCACGGGAA
Organism: Candidatus Binataceae bacterium; assembly: GCA_035500095.1. Lineage (NCBI taxonomy): Bacteria > Candidatus Binatota > Binatia (SeqCode) > Binatales (SeqCode) > Binataceae (SeqCode) > Binataceae bacterium (SeqCode). Next base: position 96,857 of record DATJXN010000132.1, on the reverse strand, counting down.
CATCCTGCCAAATCTCTCGAGCACGGCGGGCGCGCGCGGCTGAGCGCGCCCAACCCGGGCAGCGAGGATGACCTGACGCAGGCGGCAATTGCAACTCCTGTTCTCTCTGGAGGTTTCGTGAGCGCGCTTGTCCGGAACCGAACACTCGGAGTGAATAACGTTTAACTCGCGGCCACATGCGCCGGCGGATCCACTACTGCCAAAGTCAGAGTTATATTTTGTGAAGCGATGCCTGCCTCGCCGGAAGGATCGTGCACAAGGACTCTGTGAATGGTTGCGGGAATGTCGCTGATGGAGCTCAGTTTCAGGGATGGAAACAATGCCATTGCGTTATCCGTGATGGGGAGTGAGACCCAGCGACCGTTCCAAAGCACCTGGGTATTCAGATTGTCTCTGCGTCCCATCAGAGCGGTGATGTATCTGGTTCGATCGATGTGTGCAGGTGCAATCACTTTGAAGTCTTCCGGCACCGCACCCTCGCCGGTCTCAGACATCCTCTCATTCAGCGCATTCAGGATCCTTCTGAATCCCGGCACCAAAGACGCTATGGCAAAGAGATCCCTGATTCCCTTCGGTTTAAACAGGCCGGCCGCGCGCTGCTTGCCCGCATCGATGCGATGGCCAAGCTGTGACCAGTAACCTTCGGTGCCGCTCGAATCCGATAGCAGCCTGCTGTCGGTCAATAGAGTCTGAATTCTACCCGCATCCAAACTCGACGTTGGATAGACCAGCACATCGACGTCGATGCCAAAGGGCAGGTCTCGCCAACGATCCGGCAGCGTGCTCACAAGAGCTTCGGACATCAGATTCCACGCTGTCTCTATGATGTCCTGCGGGACGGGAACCAGCCGGTTGTTGGAATAAAATGCGGGGGGCCAGGCACGAAGCGAATTATCCTCCGGAGCGCGATATACCTCGAATTTCCGCGCGATGTGGGAGTACAAACTCGGGATGAATCTTAACATGTCGCCCGACCGTCCGGTTCCTTTCTGATGGTTTCGTGCGAGATCGAAAAGCGATCCGTCGAAGGAGCGCTGGCCTTTCGAACCGCTGCCTTCAGCGAGCCCAAGCCAGTCGAAGGTTCTCTCCACGAATCGGTTGATTCGATCGTCTCCGCCGAGGATTGCCGCTGGCGCGTGGTGAAATAGGGTCGATATTTCACGCCATCGTGCTTCTTTCGAGGTTACGCTCGGGATCTGGCTGTTCCCGTCCCCTCTTGCGTCGTGAGGAGGCCGTTCGAATACGGCCGGCCGTTCGGCCCATTGACCAGTACTCGTGCGCTCCGCGATTGTCCTTGCAGAGGTGGGACCTGTAACTGCCATCAAACTGACTCCTTCAGGAAAAATCCCGCACGCCCCTTTTAGTCGTGGCTGCTCAAGCACTGCAGGCCGATCTTCACCCGTTCAGCCGGTGCGTTCGTCAATTGTCGTGCTCAATTGATGTAGCTCCCGCTGACCACTGACAGGCTGTGTTTGGCTGGCAAACAGCCAAAAAAAAGCGGCCCGACATCTTGGGAGGGGTTGGGCCGCTTAGACCGTATCCTGTTGCGTTCGGCGGACACCCGCGGTCTTACGCGATACTGACCACCGGCCTGATGCAGGACAGCTTTCATATGGAACGCGTCGGAACGATCTCCGACATGGTCATCGCCTCGTTCGTCTAAGCCTCGCAAGGTCCTGTCTCGCGCCGCTGCGCGGGGGCAAATAACTTGCCGCCGTCGAAAAAAAACGCCGGGCCGAAAAAAGCGGCCCGGCGTGGTGTGATCACCCGCGGTCGAGGCTGGCTACTTACCCGTCCCGCTGAGGCTCACCGTCTGAGGACTGTTTGACGCGTTGTCGACGAACTGCAGCGTGTCCGCCTTTGCGCCCGTGGTCTTCGGAGTGAACTTCACCCCGACGTTGCATGAGCCGCCCGGCGCCAACACTTTGCCCGCGGTGCAGGTCGAGGACGCGATCGTGAAGTTGGTGCCCGCGGCGAGGCTCGTCGAGGTGATTTTGGCCGAGCCCGCGTCATTCGACGGATTGGTCAGCGTGACCGTCGCGCTGCTGCTCGAGCGGCCGACCTTGACGGCTCCGAACGAGACCGACGACGGGGACACGCTCAGCGCGCCCGGAGTTGGCGTTGGCGTTGGAGCCGGCGTCGGCGTCGGCTTAGGCGTCGGTGTTGGGGTCGGCTTCGGAGTTGGCGTCGGCTTCGGGGTCCGGGTCGGTTTCGGCGTCGGGGTCGGTTTCGGAGTCGGCGTCGCGGTCGCCGTCGGCGTCGGCTGACCGCTATAGGCGGACGCAAACGCCGTCATATCCACGCTGCCCCATCCTGTGACCTGGTCGTAACCGACAGCAGCGCTGAAGCCTGTCACGCCATTGTAGGTGTTGCTGCCGTTGGTGACGTCCTCGATTCCGTTGGTCAGCAGGCCCTTGCCCGCGAGGCTATAGATCGTCGAGTTGAGCAGCCCCAGACGCGTGACGTTCTGGGCCTTGGCGAGCTCGCGCGAATATCCCGCCCATAGCGGCGCCGCCAGGCTGGTGCCGCCCCAGCAGCATTGCATCACGGCCGTGCCGCTTGAATCGGCGCCGATGAAGACGCCCGGCGACCACGCGATCATCGAGACGTCCGGGACGTCGCGCGCCGAGTCGTTGGGAACGCCGGTGCCGGTCTGCCACGCGGGCTTGGAGAAGATCTGGCTCGCGCCGCCGCCGCTGCCGTTCCATCCGCTCTCGATCCCGCCCGGCGCGACGCCGACCACGCTGGTATCGTTGCCCGACACATTGAATTGCGGGCTAAATGTAGTCCCGCCGACGCCGGTGACGTGTGGACTCGCCGCCAGCTCGCTCGCGTTCCGAGTCGTGCCGGTCACGCAGGAGTTGCTTGACGAATCATACGCGAGGCCCGCCGCGCCCCAGTCGCCCGAACTGATGAAGATCGATTGGCCCTGGGACGCGGCCTGCGAGAACAGCGAATCGAGCGAGGTAAAGAACGATGGCGACGAACTGCAATAGATGAAACTGACGCTGATCGCGCCGCAGGCGTTGTCGGTGATGCTGTTCTGGATCGAGGTGTAGAGGCTGCTGTTCATGTAGACGCGAATCGGCGTGCCAGGGGCGGTCGCGTGCGCGTAGTCGATGTCGAGCAGCGCCTCGGATTCGTCGCCATTGCGGCCGGGCGAGGTTCCGGCGCGCGAGATGTTGAACGGGATGAAGCCGAAGGTCGAGGCGAAGAGCGTCACGGCGGCGTCGAGGTAGTCCGAATCCTCGTCCAGCGCGACGCAATCGGGCGACGCGGTTCCGGTGTTGCCGCCGGAGATCAGCGGCGCTTCGTTGTAGAAGGTTTCGACGTCAAACGGGCCGAATGCGGTGGACCCGTTGACCGTAGCGCCGGGAACCGGCCCGCCGTCCTCGGAATCCGGATGCGAAACGTCGGCCAGCGCGAGCTTCGCGCCCTGGCCCGGGGTCTCGCCTGCGGCGGCGGGCTGGAGGCGATGGAGTCCGGCGGGCACCACCGCATGCATGTTGTCGAGGCCCTGGATTGCGGCGATCAGGCCGTCGAACTCGGCCGGAATCGCGGGGTCGGACTGGTTGCCGAAACTCGTGCCGCTCGTGACGATCGTGGTCGCGAAGGCGCTCTCGGCCTGGGCCACGTTCGCTGTCGCGTCGATGGTGCGGCCAAGGCCATTGATGGACGTGATCCTCAGGCCCTGGCTGCGCAGCCATTGGGCGACCGCGTGGGTTTGCGTCGGACTTGGCCCGAAACGCCGATTAAACTCCGCCGGTGTGAGCCACTTGCGGTATTGATTGGACGAAGGATTTTGCTGGTCGGCGAGCAATTGCTCGAGCTTGGCCTGATCGTGCAGCCCGAGCACGACGGTCAGATGAAGCTCCATCGCGGGGTCCGCATGCACTACCGGGCCGAGACGCCCCAGTTCAGTGGGATGATTGCCCTTGATCTTAATCGCTCCGGGGCCGTCGGCCACGGCAAGTCCAATTGCTCCAAAGACGGAAAAGGCCATGGCGGCCATTCCCGCCAGCATCCAGCCCGATTTACGCACTCCGGTTCGCATATCCCTCCCTCTGCGTCGAGCCTTGGGCTCACATGAGCCAGCCTTGGCTCTTTCGCGCGGAATCACCTAAGCAAGAGCGACGCCACGGCTTCGGGATGGAAAAATGTAAGATTCTCCGACCATTTTTATTAGTCGCCAAACGACGTAAAGTGCATTTTGGTCACTTTAATTTCACTTTAGAAACATTTATATGCTGCTATCGCAACAGTGTACGAAAATAACGCCCTGAGAGTGTTCAAATAAAAGAACCTCCGGTAAAAAGCTTGGCTTACCTCATATCTCCATCTAAAATTTGTCTACACGTTGTTTTAGACATTGACGCGAATGGAGAAACATCGATGAATTTCGTGCTCCAGCTTCTCGTCCGGGCGCATGAGACCCTTGGCAACAAGCGCAACGCTCAGACTATGACGGAATACGTGCTCGTTCTTTCGGCCATCGCCGTAGTGGTTTATGGGGTTTACCTGGTGCTCGGAAACAATGTGAGCACTTTCGCGAGCGGGGTCGATTCGGTGATGACGAACGCATAGCCCGTCCCCGGCGGAGTAAGGAAGGCCCTGGCGTGGGGGCAACGCCCGGGCGAGCGGAGGCCAACGTTTCGTTTTGTTTAAGTCCGGCAGATGAGGAGATCGCAGCTTTTTCAGTTGCCGGTCTCGTAGGGCAGTTCGCCTTCCGTCTCCACGATCAACGCACCGCGCATCGCCAGCCATATCCGCGCAATAACCTCGCTAGCCGCCGCCGTGTCCGGATCGCCGCGCGAGGCTTCGTCCTTGTAGCTGAGCCAGTTTCCGAGCACCCGGAGCGAATGCCATAAATCGTCCGGATCGACCGTCCTGATCGGCACCCTCAGCACGGAGGAAACGCCCACCCGAGCGCCGAAGCGGCGCAGATGCTCGGCCGCAAGCGCATCCAAAGTCCGCTGAACAGGCTCTGCGGCAGATCGGTACTTCGGCTTATCCCCTCAAGCATCGCGAGCGTACCTTCGCTCACTCTTGTCAGGCCGAGATCCACTTCCATTTGTCTGTTCACCTTCACGCCCGACAGCGCAACTCCCGAGCCGCGAGCGGTTTTGTCGCCAGGAATTATGGAAAGTCTCAGGCGTGAGCAGATTCTGCTCGCACCCGATCCATCCGTCGCGCCTTTGGCGGCACAAGCCGATACTGAGCGTCGCAAAAGCGACGATCCGATTGATGAACGGTGCTCGATCGCGATCGCGGCCGCCAAGGCCCGCAAGCGACGTCTCAGTGCTCTGAGACATCGGCCGGGTCATTTCCGGGTCAGGTCAGAAATACTTCGCGCACGAGGTTGGTGTCGTTGAACTCGAGCCCTTCGGCGATCAGACTGCCCTCGAAGCGCAGGTAGAAGTGATAACGCTGCAGGTAGCGCCGACCGTTCATCGCAACAGTATCGCATGAGGCCTGAACCGCCACGTGCGGAGGCTCGCAGACGATAGCGCCGAGCTTCATCTTCAAGCCGTCCGGAAAAAGCGCCAGGAGGCGTTCGGTCTCAGCCCGCGCAAATTCCGCCTTGCCCCGCGCGGGCTCGAACTCTTTCATGGTCGTGATCATCTCGAATCTGAAGTCGTCGGTGACGAGCTCCTCGAAAATTCGTGGATCGGGATGGTTGAAATTTTCGAGAAACCGGATTGCGCGCTCCTTGTAATCCGCCGCGGTCATCGCTTCTCCCTACGAACGTCGCTCAGTTCCACGCGGCCTCTATCGGGCATGGGCGGAACCCTATCGGCAACTCGCGCTAATGCGCAGTAAGCGCCGCCGGCTCAATCCTCTCACCTGGCCGCGCTTGGTCCGGATTTCTGGTCTTTATTCCTGAGATACTCTCGCGGGTACAATTGCGAACGCAAAAGCCGAGCACGCGATACTTTCCGAATCGTCGCCGGCGGCGAAACCTCGGGCAGCTTCGGGGTATTCGTGGTGCGGTGGCTCAGCCTGATCCGTCGCGGGCGGCATCCGAGGCGGGCGCAACGGTCTTAGTGCTGCTTGCTTAGTGCTGCTTCTCTTCTTCCGCCGGCTCGACCATCCTGTGGCTGATAAGTCCGGTCAACGCACCGTCATCAAGTGCGCGCAGACGAAAGAATGGCGCCTCGCTCTGCGCGCCAGCCTTGGCGCTCATCACCTGATGCCGACGTCCGCGAAAGATCACCACGCTGCCGGGCAACATCCGAATAGCGGTAGACTTGTCCATAATCGGACCCTCCTCCGCGCGGACCGATAGATCCCCTCGACCGGTCCAAAGCACTGCTGAAATGTACGTTTTGAGTATTACTGACGGAGGTCAGATCGTCAATCGGCTGGTCTTTATGAAGCTTCGATATTTATCCACGGGTCAACAGCCGCTTCTACGGATTGGCGTTAGAGGCCGTCCCGGCCCCCGCCCCACCCTTGGTGTAGACGATCGCGATACCACCCATGAAACGGCCGGGATGGCCCGGCTCGCCCACGACCGCATGATGCGTCTTTCCGCCGCCCTGGGGATCGATCCCGATATGCGCCCCCTGCTCAACGTTTGCCTCAGAGCCGGGGCCTATATTGCCGAAGCGCCCGGGCGCGACGCCAACGCGAAGATCGCCCTCGTGTTGCGTCTGCTGTGAGGTCAGGACGACGGCATCAGCGCCGACCTGACAGGCCTGGCGCTTGAGCTGCGCCAGCAAGTCATCGTCCTTTACGGCAAGATCCCCCCACGCATCGACCAGAGCCAGCTGCTGATGGCCGGCAAGGGGCATCGAGTCGAGGATCGGCATCGCACAATCCGGCGGCTTGGCGGGCCGCATCGCGACTCCCAGGGGCGTGGTACTCACGATCGGCGGATTGACCGCCGCCGGCGAAATGCATCCGCCGCCCCAGGCCGCCGCTGAAATCACAACCGCGGCCAGTACCGCGCGTCCTCCGTCCGCAATCCCCATAACCCCTTTTTAACCGAACTGACGCGTGATTAGAATGCTTGCGCACGAACCGAAAGACGATGCACGCGTCGCTCAAGCAGCGCGCGGCAGAGTTGGAGCTGGCGCACATGAACGGAGGAGTGTTCGGCGGAGGTCCTCTCGACTGGCCCACTATCATTCGCCTTGTGGTGGTGATAGCGGGTGCGCTGGCGGTGCGTCAGCTCGTTCTGCGCTTCGGCTCCAAGGTGATCGACAGCCGCCGCGACAAGAATCGAAGCGGCGGCGGCAAGCCGCCGCGCGAGGGCGCTCGCCGGCCACCGCGATGAAGCTACCGCGCAACTCTTCCGGCCGCGCGCTCGCCGCCGGCCTGAGAGAGCAGCGCGCAATCTAGTGTGGTCTCGTGGAAATAGGTTTCATCCCAGGATCTCGACGCTGTCATTCCGAGCGCAGCGAGGAATCCCGGCTTCCACGAAAAAGAATAGAGATCCGGGATTCTTCGGTCGCTGACTCCCTCGGAATGACACCTTGACGCTTTTCCGGATATGCAAGCTATTTGCGAGACATCACACTAGTCTAGAGGAGCGTGCCGCGGCGGCTGCGTCCGAGATGGCTATAGGCGCGCGGGGTGGCGACGCGGCCGCGCGCCGTGCGCGCGATGAATCCCTCCTGCAGCAGGTAGGGCTCGTAAACTTCGCCTATGGTGTCGGCTTCCTCGCCCACCGCCGCCGCCAGGCTCTCGACTCCGACCGGCCCGCCGTCGAACTTGTCGATAATCGCGGCCAGGATCGCGCGGTCCATCCGGTCGAAGCCGCAGGCGTCGATCTCGAGCAGCTCGAGCGCGCAGATCGCAACCTCACGCGTCACCGATGCGGCGGCGCTGACCTGGGCGAAGTCGCGCACGCGGCGCAGGAGACGATTGGCGACGCGCGGCGTGCCGCGCGCGCGGCCCGCGATCTCGCGCGTGCCCTCTTCGTCGATCCGCACGCCAAGCAATCGCGCCGAGCGTGCGACGATCTCGGTCAGTTCGTCGCGGACATAGAAATCCAGATGAAAGTGCTGGCCGAAGCGATCGCGCAGCGGCGCGCTCAAGAGGCCCGAACGCGTGGTCGCGCCGACCAGAGTGAACGGCTTGACTGCGAGCGGCATCGTGCGCGCACCCATCCCCTTGCCGACCACGATGTTGAGCTCGAAGTCCTCCATCGCCGGGTAGAGCACCTCCTCGACCGGGCGGGCGAGGCGATGAATTTCGTCGATGAACAGGACGTCGCCTTCCTCGAGCCCGCTGACGATCGCCGCGAGGTCGCCGGCGCGCTCGATCGCCGGTCCCGAGGTCGAGCGCATGCTGACCTTACGCTCGCGCGCGATGATATGCGCGAGCGAGGTCTTGCCGAGTCCGGGCGGCCCGGAAAAGAGCACGTGATCGAGGACCTCGCCGCGCTGGCGCGCCGCTTCAATCGACATCCCGAGGATCTTGCGCGTGCGCTCCTGCCCGACGAACTCTCCGAGCATGCGCGGACGCAGGGAGAGGTCGAGCGCGCGGTCCTCCTCGCGCTGTCCCGGCGCAGCGAGCCGCGCCGGCTCGACCATCGCCTCGGCCTGGTCCTCTTGTGGCTTACCTTTCACCGGCCAGCTCCGCGAGCGACTCGCGGATGATCGCTTCGAGCTCGCGTTTCTCCCCGCCGCCGCGCGCGGCGGCGGCGTCCACTGCGCGGCGCGCCTGGAGCGGCTTGTAGCCGAGATTGACCAGCGCCGAAACGGCATCGTCGAGTTCGGAAGCGCCGCCTTCAGGGGCGCCGTTGGCGGCGCCGTCGAAGTCTTCGACCGGCCCCGACCCGATCAGCTTGAGCTCGGCGGTCTTGTCGCGCAGTTCGCGCACCACGCGCTCGGCCACCTTGGCGCCGACGCCGGGCACGGCGTCGAGCCGCTCGACGTCTGCGTGCGCGATCGCGCTCACCAGGTCGTCGGGCGAGAGCACCGAGAGGATCGCCAGCGCGAGCTTCGGACCGACGTGCTGCACCAGCATCAGCAGGTCGAACGCCTGCTTTTCCGCGCGGGTGAAAAATCCATAGAGGGTCAGCGAGTCTTCGCGCACGACCTGGCGAATCTCGAGCGCGACCTGCGCCCCCAGCCCGGGCAGGCGGTAGTAGGTAGCAAGCGGGATCGAAACCTCGTAGCCGACGCCGCCGGTCTCGATCACAACCCTGCCGGCTTCGCGATGCTTGAGCCTGCCGCTTAGCGTGGCGATCATTTCGCGCCGGCCTCCGTGCGGCTTGGCCCCTTGCGCCTGTCCGCGGCGGCCGGTGCGGACGCCGCGGCGGCACGGGCGCAGAACAGATGGCAGAGCGCGATCGCCAGCGCGTCGGAGGCGTCGTCGGCGAGCGCAAGCTCCTCGTCGGCGCCGAGCGCGCGGCGCACCATGAACTTGACCTGCGCCTTGTCGGCGTGGCCGTGGCCGGCGACCGTCAGCTTGACCTCGTTGGGCGTGTACTCGAAGAGCGCGAGGCCGCGCGCCGCTGCCGCCAGCATCGCCACCCCCCGCGCCTCGCCCAGGCGAAACGCGCTCTGCACGTTGGCCGCGACGAAGCTGCGCTCGAGGCTCATCGCGGACGGCGAATACCGATCGATGATCTCGAGCAGACGGTCGTGAATGGTCTTGAGGCGTTCGCCGCCGCGCAGCCCGGCGGGCGGACGAATCGTGCCTGCCGCGATGTGAGCCGGATAGGTAACGCTGCCTTCAATCACGCCGAACCCGGTGACCGCGTTGCCCGGGTCCACCCCTAAAATCCGCATCCCCGCCACCTCCTCGCGCGACGCACTTACCCGCGAGGCAGAAAATTCCGTTCAAGCCGCCGAGAACTGCGCCATCTCCTCGTCGCTGATATCGAAGTTGGAAGCCACGCCCTGGACCTCTTCGTGATCCTCGAGCTCCTCGACCAGCTTGAGCACCTGCTCGGCCGTATGGCCCGAGACCCGCACCGTGTTTTCGGGTGTCTTAATCACCTCGGCGCCGGCGATCGGAATCTTGGCCGCCTCGATCGCGTCGCGCACGGCGCTGAACGCCTCGGGCGCCGTCATCACCTGGAAGGTGTCGCTGTCGCCGACCACATCGTCGGCGCCGGCTTCCAGCGCAAGCTCCATCAAGCGATCCTCGTCGACGGCGCCGCGCTCGACGGTTATCACGCCGCGCTTCTTGAACATCCAGGCGACGCAATTCGACTCGCCGAGGTTGCCGCCGTGGCGCGAAAGGATGAAGCGCAGCTCGGCGACCACGCGGTTGCGGTTGTCGGTCAGGACGTCGGCGATTATCGCGACGCCGCCCGGACCGTAGCCCTCGTAAACCACTTCCTCGAGCTGGCCGCCGCCGAGCTCACCGGTGCCTTTCTTGATCGCGCGCTCGATATTATCGTTGGGCATCGACTGGCCGCGCGCGGTGGTGATCGCCGTGCGCAGCCGCGGATTGGAATTGATGTCGCCGCCGCCAAGCCGCGCTGCGATGGTGATTTCCTTGATGAGCTTGGTGAAAAGCTTGCCGCGTTTGGAATCGCGCGCAGCCTTCTTGTGCTTAATCGAACTCCACTTGGAATGACCCGACATTGATAAAAGCCCCGTGAGCTCGGCCTCGCACGACCGTCCGCTCGGCGCCAGCGTACCACATCGGCTCATCTCGTGGGAGTCGTAGATCGGCGCGCGGGCTCACAGCCGTTGCACGGAACCGGCCTCGTCGGCTGAAATGAGACGCCCGCTTGCGGGCCGATAGCCAAGCCATGAAACGCGCGTCCATAACCGCAACCGTCTTGCCCGCGCTCGTGCAGCGCTGGGCCGCCGCCGCGCTCGCCGCCGCGGGGCTCGCGGCGGCCGCGATGGCGAGCGGATGCTTTTATCCGCCCACCCAGAAGCCGCCCGCGCCGAGCAAAAACCAGATCACGATCGACCGGCCCTACGATATGGTCTGGGACGCCGTGCACGAGGTGATCAAGGAAGACAAGCTGCAGGTCAACGCCGACGACCCCAACCAGGGCATCATCGAGACCGAGACCAACCAGTTCACGCTCGCCGAGGCCGACTGCGGCCAACTCAAGGATATAGGCGGCAAGCACGCCGCCGAGCCCGACCGCGCCGCGACCGCGGTTTACTTCTTCAAAATCAAGCCCGCGAGCCACGAATCCAGCACCGTCAGCGTGCAAGCGACCTTCAGCGCGCCGCTCTACGTTCCGCTCCATCCGCCGCGCGCCGTGCAATGCGTCTCACGCGGCAAGGCCGAGGCCAAGTTGCTGGATCAGGTGGCCGAGCAGGCCGCCGCGATGCATCGCCCGACCTTCGCCAAGCCGTCGAGTTGACCGGGCGGCCCTGACGCTTCTCGCTGCAGGAGCGGGGATTAGCTCAGTCCTCGGCGGCCTTGTCCATCAGCATCTCCTGCGTGGCTTTGTCGACCTTGTCCTTGATGTCTGGGCCGACCGGTTTCAGCGCGATCGTCACCTGATTGATTTTGCCGGTGAACCGGTTGTCGGGCCCGGCGTAATCTTCGGTGACCGGCGTCCCTTCGTCGACACCGACGTCGGCTCCCTCATCGGCGGAGAACATAAGGCCGTTGGTGTTGTCGATTCGTCCGGATGCGACGTTTGCGCCGTTGACGAAGAGCGTGCCGGTCCCGCCGGCGCCCAGTTTGCCGCCGTCGGTGGCGAACTCGAACCGAATCGTCGCCTTGCCCGGCGCAATCGGCTGCTTTGCGGCCACGGTGTAGCGGTTCAGCCCGACCCAGTTGTAGGTGAACATGGACCGGCCGTTTTTCAGGAAGAGGGTCCATCCGCCAAAGCGCCCGCCCTGGCAGATGATGACGCCATTGGGGTTCTTTTTCGGAACCTCGACGTCGGCAGTTATCGAGAAGGAGCGGTTTTTGATGTTGATGAACGCGCTTTCCATCATCCCGGTCATTCCGCTGTAAAGCGTGAGCGAGGTGCGCCCGGCCATCAGGTCCGGCCGGCCGGCCAGCGCCGGATTGAGGCGCTCGACGCCGCGATCGTCAATCGGCAGAACGTGATTCTTGATGGCTTCCTGAAGGAACAGTGCCTGCATCTGCTTTAGTTTGTCCGGATTGGCGGCGGCGAGATCCTTGGCCAGGCTGAAATCCTTGTCCGTATCGTAGAGCTCCCACTTGTCGTTATCGAGCATGGCGCGCGGCTGTCTTTCCCAGGGCGCGCGATGGACCGTGCCCGCAAGCCAGCCGTCGTGATAGATCGCGCGATTGCCCGCGATCTCGAAGTACTGGGTCGTATGCGTGCTTTTGGCATGAGCGTCATCGAATGTGTAGGCCATGCTCACGCCCTGCATCGGAGCCTGAGTTATGCCGTCAACGGTTTTGGGTTGAGGCAGTCCGGCCACTTCGAGCACGGTCGGCGCGATGTCGATCACGTGATGGAACTGGAACCGCAACTCCCCTTTGGCCTTGATCCCTTTGGGCCAGTACACGACCATACCATCGCGGGTTCCGCCGAAGTTGGACGCGACCTGCTTGGTCCAGGCAAAGGGCGCATCGCCCGCAACCGCCCATCCGGCCGCGTAGTGGCTATAGGTCATCGGTCCGCCAAGCTGATCGACACGTTTGAGTTGCGCTTCGATCGGTTCCGGCACGGCATTGAAAAAAGTATTTTCGTTGAAGACGCCGTGCATCCCGCCTTCGGCGCTCGAGCCATTGTCGCCCGCGATGTAGAAGACGATGGTATTTTGCAGCTGGCCCATAGCATCGATCGCCTGGATGAGGCGGCCGATTTCGTAATCGGCCATTTCGCCGAAGCCGGCGTAGACTTCCATCTGGCGCGCGAAAAGCTTCTTCTCGGCGGGCGAGAGCGTGCTCCAGTCCTTGATCGCCTGCGGCTTCGGCGCGAGCCTGGTGCCCGGCGGAACCACGCCCAGCTGTTTCTGGCGCGCGAGCGTCTGCTCGCGCATCACGTCCCATCCCGCGTCAAACTTGCCTTTGTATTTGGCGATCCAGCTTTTGGGCACGTGATGCGGCGCGTGCGTTGCGCCGGGCGCAAAATAGATCAGGAATGGCCGGTCGGGAGTGAGCGCCTTCTGATACCGCATCCATGCTATCGCGTGGTCGGTCATGTCGGTCATGAAATGGTAATTCGGGCCGTGCGGGGTCTCGATCTGCGTCATCCCGTCATACAGAAGCGGCGCCCATTGATTCGTTTCCCCGCCCATGAAGCCGTAAAATATGTCGAACCCTTCGCGCGTCGGCCAGCGCGTGGTCGGACCCGAAGGGCTCACTTCCCAACCCGGAGTCTGATGCCATTTTCCGAACGCGGCGGTGCTGTAGCCGTTGAGGCGTAGGATCTCGGCAAGCGGCGCGACGCTGTTCGGGCGCACGCCGGTGTTGCCCGGGAAGGCCGTCGCGACGTCCATCACCGCGCCGGTGTTGGCCATGTGATGGTTGCGCCCGGTGAGCAATGCCGCACGCGTCGGGGAACAGAGCGCGGTCACGTGAAATTCGTTGTAGCGCAGGCCCCCTTTGGCCAGACGATCGAGGGTCGGCATACTGATCGGCCCGCCGAAGGTGCTCGGCTGCCCGAAGCCCATGTCGTCGATTAGGATGACGAGCACGTTCGGCGCGCCCGGCGGCGCTTTCACTTCGAATCGCGGCGGCGGCGTGGCGTTGCGCGCGTCGAGAGTGGTGATCGGCGGATAGCTCGGATCGGGTATGGGGAGCGCGGTTCGATCCAGCGCCTGCGCGTTAACGTGCGGCGCGCCCAGCGCGATGATCGCGATCGCGACTATGGCGTGCAGCGCGCCGAGGATCATCCGGCAGACACCTGCTTCGCGACGCCGGCTATGCGTGCTCACTTTACGCTGTAGCCGCGGCCGTCGAGACATGCAGCCATCGCACGCTGATAATTGGCGCCCGCTTGCGACACCTGCGATTGCTGCGCGTGCTGCTGCGCCATCTGCTGTTGCCTGCGCTCGTCCCTGCGCCGGAAGCCGCCGGCGAGACCGCCCATCGCGGCGCCCGCCGCGGCGCCCTTGCCGGCATCGCCCGTGATCGCGCCGCCAACCGCGCCGAGCGCCGCGCCTCGCCCGGCCCCTTTCAGAACGTGCGGCTGCGAAGGCCGATAGGGCTGCGGGTCAAGCGTGTTGGGATTGCTCGGATACGCCCTGCTTGGATCGAATCCGGTTTGCTGGACGGCCCAGGTATGGCACGAGTAACGATCCTTCTCCTGCTGTTCCGGGCTCTGACCTTTTTGCGGGTAGATGTACATCTGCCCGCTTTGCGCGGCCGCGGCCGAGGGCACCAGCAGGGCCAGAGCCAAAAGTGCGAACTCCGGCAGTCTGTTCCGCATGGCTGTCCGAAAAATCATAGTTGCCCGGACCATCGTTTAACTCCTCTTTTTTCTTCGAACTGTCGCCTTATTTTCGCGGCGCCAGACACTTATTGATATCTCTACATCGATTCAAGCGGGCCCTGCGGTTTCGGTCCCCAGCTCACCCCGAGGTTGAACCGCACGGTGTTGCCGTCGAGCCTGTTCGACACTCCCAGTTCCGGCAGCCACTTCGCTTCGCCGGCGAGATCGAAGTCGCCGATCCGGTATGCGTAAGAGCAATCGCGCCCGATGCCCGCACTCATTCCCTCGAAGCCGCCGAGCTTCGCGCCGCTGCCGCTGTCGCCTGTGATCTGCTGATAGAAGTATCCGTTGACGCCGGCGCCGACAAAGCCGCCGAAGAGCGGCAGATGCTCGGCGATCGCGCCGTCGAGATGGAACTGATCGCCCGTCTGGTAATCGGTTGCGTCATTCATGGTGTTGAAATCGAACCCGCAAACGCGGTGACCTCCAGGCCGAACCTGCTGCTTAGATGACTGACCGCCCCGCTCGGTTCAAAGGTCCAGTAGTTTCTGCCGATATTGGCGAGGTCACCTTTCTTGAAACTGCCGGTTGGAGCATAAACGCCGAACTGTCCCTGCCATTTTCCACGGCCCCTGACACTGGAACAGGAAAGTGTCGGAATAGATCGTGCCCTGTCCTCCCGCCGTCAGCAGGCCGCCGAATTCCAGCTCCTGCGCGGACGATGCCGAGCCATCATAGTAGGTGAACGCGTTCGCCACGACGGCAGACGAGCTGCCGCGGTCGGGCAGCATATCGATGAACGAGCTGGTCGCCCCCGGGATGTAGTGTCCCACGCCCGCCTCCTCGCCACATGCGGCGGCCGAAGCGAGTGCGATAGCGAGCGCGATCAGCAGTGTCCCGGACAGGGCGTGGGCCGAGCGGTTGCGTTTCGTCAAATTCCGTCACTCCCAATCCCGATCGCAATCGGCGTGCGTTTCTCCGGAGCAAGGATTCCTGCCCGATCGGCGGCGCGGGTCTTGTGCGAAAAATGACTACAGTGTATAGCAATGACTGTCAAGATCGATATTGAACGTCTTGGTCATTACCGGGACGAAGCGCCATGAAAGCTGCGAGCAAGCCAACCCCAACAAAGCGCGCGGACAGACGGTTGGTCCGCAATCGCAAGGCCCTGCTCGCGGCCGCCGAACTGCTCATCGCGCGCGAGGGTGCCGACCGCATCACCGTCGATCAAATCACCGCCACCGCGGATTTGGCCAAGGGCACCTTCTACAACTACTTCACGGACAAGGATGCGATCGCACGCGAGGCCGCGCTGCTCGCCCGCGAAGACCTTGAAGCCAGGGTCAAGACGGCTCAAGCCGGCGTCCGGGATCCTGCCGAGCGGTTCGCCACCGGGATGTCCGTGCTTTTCCGCGCCGCCGCCGTCGAACCCAATCGCGCCGCCGTCATCGCCCGGATGCACAGCCAGTGGCTCCATCCCGGGGCCAAGGGCAACGTCATGCTGCGCAAGGACCTGGAAGACTGCTATCGCAGCGGACGGTTGTCGAACTGCGGACCGCCCGCCGCCGTGGTGCTGACGGTCGGCGTCGTCCAGGCGGGGATGATGCGCGTGATCGCGCTGGGCGACGCGCGCACGGCCCAGCCGCTCGCCGTCGAGCAGGCCTCGTTGGTCCTTTGCGCGCTGGGGATGCGATGGCATGAGGCGCAGGCGGTCGCGGCGCGCACTGTCGCCCGCGTATTCGCCGCCGGCTGGGAAATGAAGTAGCGCCGCCTCCGGCGCCGGAATTTCAACGCGAGCGCACCGCAAGCGCCCCGAACCCGCACACGCAGGAGGTCTCTCATAGTGTTGCTTTCATCGATGATCAGAAACCCGTTTTCCGCGGCCCCTTGGGGCTGGGGCAGGCTGACGCTTACCGCACTTGCCCTCATGGTGCTCGCACCGGCCGCATCTATCGCCGCCGATCCGGCCGGCCAGTTTGAAAAGCCGCCCGTATTGCAGGCGAAGGATCTGGTGCCCGCGACCCTCCTCTCCGGAGAGGGCTTCCACGTGGACGACGCGGTGCCGACCGATGGCCTGATGGCCCTCTTCACGCTGCACACCGAGCTTGGCACGCTGCAGGTCCATGGCATCGAGCTGCTTCGAATCCGGGTCGCGGAAGTCCCGGCGATGCTGGAACTGTCGCACGAGAGCAAGACCAAGGTCTTCGCGCAGGCTCTGGCGAGGACCGGAGCCGAGCCGATAAAGGCTGCCGGCCAGATGGTGATGCATCCGGTGGACACGGTGAAGGGCCTGCCTGGCGGAGTTGGCCGGTTCTTCGGCCGCGTCGGTCTCGGCGCGCAACGGATCAAGGAGGCCGCGACCGAGCCGGAAGAAGCGTCGGCGGGCGAGAAAGCCGGCGAGGTCGCCAAGCGCACGGGCCAGACCACCCGTGACATCCTGGGCTATGAGCAGGAGCGTCGGGAGCTGGCGCATCGATTGCACGTGGATCCGTACACCACTAATCCGATTCTCTCCAAGCAGCTCGACGAATTTGCCGTGGTTGCTTTCCGCGCCCACGTCGCGGTGACTACTACCATTTCCGTGGTGGTTCCGGGTTCGATGGCGATCACCGCGACCAGAATAACCTCCAACATGGTCTGGGACACACCCAAGGCCGATCTGATAGTGCGCAACCAGAAAACGCTCGAAGAGCTGCAGGTGCCGCCCGCAACCATCAAGGCCTTCATGCGCAATATGGCATTTCCGCTCAGCGTGCAGACCGCCTTGGTCGAGGATCTCAACGATCTCTCCAAAGTTTCGGGAGTGGTTGACGCGGTGACTCTGGCGAGCACGGCCCAATCGGAAGACCAGGCGCGTTTCATCGCCGACTGCCTGGACCTGTTGTCCAGGTATTCCAAAACCCATACGCCGGTTGCGCGGATAATCGCGCGCGGCACGATCGTCGGCCGCGACAGCACCGGAGCGATCGTGGTTCCCGCGGCAGTTGACTACGCCTCGTGGACATCCCGCACCTCGTACTTCGCCAATCGTCCCGATCTGGCGGCGCCGAAACGGAGCGTGTGGCTCACGGGCCAGATGTCTCCGCTGGCAAGGAAAAACTTTCTGGCCTTGGGCTGGCAGGTGAACGAGAAAACCGCTCTGCTGCCGGCGGGAAGCGCCCTCGGCGGCACGGCGCCGTCGCACCCTTGACATCGCGCGCGGGGCGCGGGCCTAATCCAGCATCGCGGCTACGGGCGCGGGCCTGCGCCCGATTGCATAGGCCCGAAGTCATCGAGGAGCGAATGAGATGAAAGGAAAAGTCGCCTTTATTCCCGGCGCGCACAAAATCGAGTTTCACGAATTCGACGTTCCGGCTCCGCCGCCCGGCGGCCTTATCGCCGAGGTTACGCAAAGCAACGTCTGCGGCTCCGAGGTCCACATGTGGCGGGGCGAGTTCGGCGGACGGCACGGAATCGCGCCGGGGCATGAGATGGCCGGGCGCATCCGGGATTTGGGCGACGGCGTGAAGACCGACTGGGCCGGCGTGTCGGTCAAGGCCGGCGACCGGATCGCCCCAGTTTACTATTCGGTGTGCAATCGATGCTCGAACTGCGTGGCCGGCAACCAGGCCGCCTGCACTGCCAAGGGCTTCGGCGTGCGTCATCCGAGCGAGGCGCCGCACTTCACCTCGACCTTCGCCACGCACTACATCGTGCGCGCCAACCAGAACTTCTACCGCATCCCGGACAACGTGCCCGACCTGGTCGCGGCGTCGGCCAACTGCGCGATGTCGCAGGTGTACTGGGGCCTCGACAAGGGCCGCGTGGGCTACGGCGAAAGCGTGGTGGTGCTGGGCGCGGGCGGACTCGGATTGCACGCGATGGCGATCGCCAAGGCGCGCGGCGCGCACGTGATCGCGGTTGACGGCGTCGAGCATCGGCTCGATGAAGCGATGAAGTTCGGCGCCGACGCCACGATCGATTTGCGCAAGCATCCGACGTCCGAGGAGCGCCAGAAGCGGATCCGCGAGCTAATCGGCGGCGCGCCCGACGTTGTGTTCGAGGTCGCCGGCGTGCCCGAGGCCTTTATCGACGCGCTCGAACTCGCCTCGATCGGCGGCCGCGTGATCGAGATCGGCAACATCTCGCCGGGGTTGACCGCGCCGATCGCGCCGTCGCGGGTGACGTTCAAATCGCTCGAGGTGATCGGCGTGGTGATGTATCCGCCGAGCTATCTAAAGAAGTCGCTGGACTTCCTCGCGATGCATATCGACCGCTATCCGTACCGCGAGCTCTGCGACGCGACTTTCCCGCTCGCGAAGGCGGCCGAGGCGCTGGAGAAGAGCGACCGGCGCGAAGTCACGCGCGCGGCCCTGCTTCCGCAGCAAGGCTAGCGGCGCGTTGGATGGAGTGAGCTTCAGCGGCGGCGGCGCGCGGCCGCGCTCTCGCGCCGGCGACGCTCGCTCCGCGGCATCGAGGGCGGCGGCTGGCTCCCCACCGGCACTGGCGGTAGATTGTCGCCGCCATAGATTCGCCATCCCGCCGCCGCCACAACCGCCAGCAGGACGAATACCGCAATAAGCGTCCACGGCCTTCCGATCGGCGGCGCCACGGAGGCGCGCCTGACGGCGCTCAGGTCGAATGCGGGCCCCGCGTTGGCCGGGAGCGCGTGGAGTTTGACCACCCTCGCGTTTCGGAAGAACGCGCGGCCGGTGTTGAGGCTGCCGAACCCGCCGAGCCTCAGCGCCACGTCGATGTCCGCGCCGTGCGCGCCAATCCTGATATACAGTCCAAGCGGATGCCACTCGGTGGTGCCATGCAGCGCCGGCGAGTTGACGCTGTCTTCGTCGAGACCGACGCTTGCACCGGCGGCATTGGCAGGCACACCATCGGTCCGGACTTCGGCGCCGACGTAGTACCATCCCGCATCGAGCGTCATCGTCTGGAGCCATCGCGCGTCGTTGGGCTGTATATTGCTGACGGCGAGCTCGGGCTCGCTGCCCGGCGAGTGCAGCCAGTCGTAGGCGGTGACCGCCGGCGATTCGTTCCATCCCCCGGTGCGCCAATGGTCGGGCGATTTGCCGGAACCGGTCGCGAAGTCACCGTTGGAAAGCAGATTCGGTCCGGCCCGAGCCTCCGGGCCCGCCGCGCTCGAGGCTGGCGACGGGGTCGCGGCGGCGCTCGCGCGCGTGCTAGCGCCGGCGCTCATCGCGGGAGCGTTCGAATCGGCGCGGGATAGAGTGGCCGCGATTGGCAGCGCCGCCGCAGCGATCGCCAATTCAACCGCAAGCGCGGCGGCGACGCGCAATGCGGGCCCGATGCGGCGCTTCTTCATATCCAGTTGCGCAAACCCGGACCCTGCAGCCACATCCGGTGATAATAGCCGTCGCGATCGATGAAAATCCCCGTCCACAGCGGAAAGTAATAGACGAACAGGATCGCCGCCGCAGTCACGAACAATGCCGCGACCAGCCGCGGAGCCCATCGCTGCGGCTCGAGATCGGGCAGAGCGTCGGGCCCTATCTCGACCGCGAGAAGGTATATGGCGAGCAGTCCGATCGCCGCGCCAGGGAACAAACCTAGCCAAAATCCGAGTCCCATCATGCACGCGGGCAGGATCGTCAGCAGCAGCGCTGCGCATTCCCACATCGCGGCCTCGCCGTTCCACGCATCCGCGACGATCGCGGCCAGCGCCATGTAGCCGAGGTACACCGACGGCATGTAGTGGTAGAGAAAAAGCGTGCGCCCTACTGGAGTCCACATCAGGAGATACGCGAGATAGCCGATCACGAGGAACGTCCGTGCCGCGTTGGGCCGTTCCAGCGCACGCACGGCCGTAATCGTGATTGCGGTCAGCGCACTCCACCAGAGCAGCGGATTTCCCCCGCCCCAGATTGTCGCGACCTTGCCCTGCGGCGGAAAACTTTGCCAGTAGGCGATCGGCCGCAGCATCAGCGGCCACGTCCACCACTGCGAAGAATAGGGATGCGTCGCGTTCCTGACGCTGTTCTCGTACCACAGCACGTCGCCGTAGTAATGGACGAGGTCGGCGATTCCGCCCCACCATCCGAGCAAGAAATGCGGCAGGAAGACCGCGATATAAAAGGCGGCGCTCAGCGCCCCTACCATCAGCAGCGCCCCAAACGTGCGCCACCAGCGTGCCTCCCACGACGCCGTGCGCTCGGCATCCAGGATGAACCAGACCATGAACCCAGCGCACAGCAGGAAGGTCAGCACCGGGACGTACAGCTTCGAGCCGAGGCACAGTCCTAGCGTCGCGCCCATCGCGGCGAGCGTTCGGCGGCGGTCGCGCGGGTCCGTCGATTCGGCGAAGCGAAAGAGCAGCAGGTAAGACCATGCGGCGAGCGTCAGATACACGATGTCGATTACCGCGACGCGTGAGTCCACCAGAAACATCCCGTCGCAGATGATGAACGAGGCGGCGAGTGCGCCCGCCAGCCGCGACGCGAACATCCGCCGCCCCAGCATGTAGCTCAGCCCGACCAGCAGGATTCCGCAGAGCGCATTGCCGATCCGCCAACTCCACGGATGGTCGCCGAAGAGCAGAATCCCGCCTGCGATCACGAGCTTCGCGAGCGGCGGATGCGGGTCGAGGAACGGTTCGCCGCGGATGTAATGACGCGCCTGCGCGACGAAATGAACTTCATCGAAGACGATCTCCGCCGGATGGCCGAGATGCCAGATCCGGGTCGCGGCGGCGGCGGCAACCAGCGCGACGAGCACGATCGTGTCGATGCGCGTCCATGGAATCGCGACCAAAGGCTCGCGCGCTACGGGAGCGGCCGGAGCGCGGCCTTCTGCAGCGCCGGCCTCGCGCGCCGGGGCGCTCCCGGCGCCGTCGCCAGCCCGATCCGGCATCCCGCCCAACGACGTGAGCTTTTGCCAGAGCGGCCCTGCTCCCTCGGCCAGCCCGAGGCCGTAGTCGATCATGAGCACCAGGGCGAGGACGTTTACCGCCGACGCGAACATCGCAAATCCGTCGCGCGGGTCGAGAAAAATCGTCGCGCTGCGAAGCGCGGCCAGCACGTAGGCGAGGTTGAACAGACAGGTCGCAGTCAGAATTGCGAAGACGGCTGCGACCTCGGCACCCTCGACCGCGAGCGGCGCGGCGAACACCAGCCCCGCATACAGGTAACGCTCGTGCATCCGCGGCGCGAACATGAAGAATCCGAACACCGCGGCAAAAACCGCGTACATCATCCCGCGCGGCGTGCGCTCGCTCCAAAGCCGCCAGCCGATAAACGCGTAGAGCGGCACGAGCAGGCCCATCCCGAGACTGAAGTACGAAAGCCCTGCGAACGTATCGGTATCCGGCTTGCGCAGGCCGCCCATCAACGCGAGCAGGTTGAACGCGTTGACCGAGGTCTCGTGATAGTACGCGGCGGTCGAATGGTAGAGCTCGAAAATCCAGTACCAGGGATGGCCGAACTGAAACGGCAGCACGCCGACCATCCCCACAGCGATCGCGGCCAGCGCCGAGCGCCACCATCTGCCGTAGGGCAGCTTGAGCAGCGTCCACACCCCGAGCACCGGCACATACATCAGCGCCTGCGGCTTGAGCAGCACGCTCAGCGCGGCGAGCGCCCAGGCCAGCTCGAACTCGCCATCGAGCGCGAGCGCCGCGCTCAGCATGATCACGACGGTCAGCGCCGAATCGCTCTGGCCCCAGACGATCGTGTCGAAGCCGAGCGCCGGATTCAGCGCCACCAGCAGCATCGCGACGTAGGCCGCTGTTTGCCGGGCAGGCGCGACACGCCGCACGAACACGAACATCAGCAGCGCGAGCACGAAGTCGGCGACCAGCGCCGGGGCCTCGACCGTCATCCGCAGCATCACGCCGCCGGCGCCGGTAGCGTGCGCGACGATTCCCGCGAGCCAGAGCGCGTAAAGGTAGCCGGGCGGATAGTCGAGAAAGTAGCCCTCGCGATAGACGCGCGCGGGCCCCTCGGAGGCCATCTGGAGCGCCCACGATTCGTAGCTCGCGACGTCGTTCCCGTAGCCGTCGAACCACGGGAGCAGCAATATTTTGACCAATGCGATCACGGCCAGGATCGCGAACGCCCACACGATCGAACGGTCGCGATTCCTGAGCAGCGGAGCGACGTAAACGTAGATCGAGTAGCAGAGCAGCGCGAGCAGCAGGAGGCCGGAGATCGTGCCGGCGAGCTTGCCGTCCCGCGGGGGCGGCAAAGCGCCGTCTGCCGCCGCACATATGCCCGCGAGCGCAAGGAGCAGCGCCGCCCCGGCAGCCGAAACCGTCGCCGCGTAGCGCGCTTGCGGAGCACCGCCACGCCACATCCTTTTATCTTCCACACCCCGCCCCATAGTGCGATACGTGGCCAGGCGGCCACGGCAACGCACAGCTAATCCGACCGTTTGCATACGCGCAAGCGAGTAGCGAGCGGTGGCGACGGCGATCTATGATGGCCGGACTAACCCGGGAGAACCTTCCGATGGATCTCATTCATGCCGCTTTCGAGCCGGCGGGCGCCGGGCCGCATCCCACGATCGTTGCGATGCACGGATGGGGCTCCAACGCGCTCGACCTGATGGGTCTCGCCCCGTATGTCGCGAGCGGGCGATGCCTGATGCTGTGTCCGCAAGGGCCGGTCGAAGTCGCGATCGGCGCGGTCAACGGCTACGGATGGTACCAGTTGCGGCCGGGCGCGCCGCCGGACATGGAAGCGATGGGCGAGGCCGCCGACCATATGATGCGCTTCGTGGACGCCGCGCTCGAGCGCTACCCCGCCGATCGCCGCAAGCTCATCCTGATGGGCTTCAGCCAGGGCGGCGTGATGGCCTACAACCTGGCGATTCGCCATCCCGAACGCTTCGCCGCGCTGGCTGCGCTTTCCACCTGGTTTCCCGAGGAGCTTGCCGAGCACGCGCACAATCGCGATGCGCTCGCGCAGCTCGCAACCCTGGTGCAGCATGGACGCGCCGACGATATGATCGAAATTGGAAAGGCGCGCCAGTCCATCGAACAGCTGCGCGCCTTCAAGATGCCATTAAGTTATCGCGAATACGACTGCGGACACGAGATCACGGTCGAGGGGATTCGGGATTTGTCGGCGTTCCTGACCGAGAAAGTGATCCAGCCGGTAATCACGGCGTAGCCCGAGCCTTTTTGGCCATGGATGAAGGATCGGCGCGCGGCCCGGGCGAAGAATTTCTCGCGCTGCTCGAAGTCGTCCGCGAATTGCGCGAGCGATGCCCCTGGGACCGCGAACAGACGCTCGCGACTACCTCGCGCCATCTGATTGAAGAAGCTTACGAAGCCGCCGATGCGATCGAGCGCGGCGACGACCGCGAAATCGACGACGAACTCGGCGACTTGCTGGTGCAGGTGCTTTTTGCGGGCAACATAGCCCAAGCGCAGCGCGGCCTTCAGATCGCTGCGATGCTAAGGCGGGCGCGCGAGAAGCTCGTGCGGCGCCATCCGCACGTTTACGCCGGAGCCGCGGCGGAAAACTCGGCCGAAGTCGTCCGCAACTGGGACAAGCTCAAGCAGCAGGAACGTGCGGATGCCGGTGCGACCTCGGCACTCGACGGCGTGGCGCGCGCTCTGCCCGCGCTCACGCGGGCGCAGAAGCTTGGCGAGCGGGCGCGGGGCGCCGGGATGGATTGGGCGGAGGCCTCGGCAGTGCTCGACAAGGTCAGCGAAGAGATCGCCGAGGCGCGGAGGGCGCTCGCTCGCAACGATGGCGATCATGCGGCCGAGGAGATCGGCGACGCGATGCTGGCGCTGGCCAATGCGCCGCGCTTCATCGGGCACGACGCGGAGACGACGCTTCGCTGCGCGTGCGACAAATTCATCACGCGTTTCAAGGCGGTCGAGCAGGCCGCCGCGGCGCGCAAGCTCGATCTCGCGAAGCTCGATCCGCAGCAGATAGAAAGTCTATGGCAGGAAGCGAAGCGCTCGATTGACGACAACAAGTAAGGCGCTTCCTTTCCTTGGAAGGCGGCGTATTGACCCGGCGCGCGTGCACTGTTAGCTAAGACTGGCTATGCCGCATATTCCAGTTCATCCGTCAGCAGAGAAGCGCCAGCGTCAGAACCTCAAGCGCCGCGACCGTAATCGTGCGATCAAGACCCGCGTGCATAGCGCGGTCAAAGATGCGGTTAAGGCGATCGAGGGGGCCGACGCCGCCGGCGCGCAACAGGAGCTGCGCCAGGCGACCCGCGTGCTCTACAAGGCCGCGGGAAAAGGCACGCTCCATCGCAACACCGCGGCGCGCAAGGTCGCACGCCTTTCGCGCGCGCTCTATCGCAAGCACGGCGCCGCCGCCAAGGCCTGATCCGGCCCGCCGCGCACCTCGGCGGGACAATTCTCGTCTGACGGCCCGAAACAGGTCCGCGCCTCGGTTGACGTCAGGCTCGGGCCGGCGACGACATCAACTCGAGCAGCATACCGGCCAGCGCCTCCTCGCGCTCCTTAATTTTCCCGTTCTTGAAGTCCGCGTCGAGCTGCGAGACTCGCCGCCAGGCGTCGGTCAACCGCGCGATTCCGAAGCGGCGCGCGCCGTCGATCGCGCGCTTGGCCAGCGGACTTGACGGCGACATCCCGAGCGCCGCGGCGATCTGCGGCGCGCTCTGACGCTCCGCAACCATCGACGCCGCCAGCATCATCCGCCGCATCACCGGGATAATCTCGACCGCCAGCAATTCAAACGGATCGCGCCCGGCCGCGATCGCGCGGGCGAGCAGCGTCAGCGCGGCCGCCGCGCGTCCGTTCGAGACCGCCTCGGCCAGTTCGAACAGTTCCGGGATTTTGGCGGCCGCGGGATCGCCGAGGTCGGCCGCGCTCAGCGTTGCGCCGGGTTCGCGATGGATCGCTGCCTTGGCGAGCGCGTTGACGATCGCGGAAAGGTCACCGGCGTGGCGCGCAGCCAGAAGCTCGGCTACGCCGGGTCCCAGGCGCAGGTCCTGGGCACGGGCGAAGGCCTCGGCGAATTGCGTGAGCTGATTGTCGTAGGCGCGCGGACAGTTGATCGCGAGGCCGCCCTGCTCTACCGCGCGGCGGATTTTGGCCGGCGCCGCGTCGCGCTCATAGAGGACGATCAAGGCATTCGGACCGCGCATCGTCTCGAGCGCCTCGGCCAGCGCCGCTTCGCCCCCGCGCGCGCTCGCTGCCCCGCTGGAATCATCGTCGCCATCCTCTTCGCCACCGCCGCGATGCGATCGCAGCACGCGGCATCCTACGACGCGGACCGGCGCAAACAGGTCGGATTCGCGCAACTCGGCAAGCACCACGTCAAAGCCCTCCGCGCCCCCTACTTGGAAGCCACGATACTTCATCCCCTGACGCAGCATCCGGCGCCGGACGAAGTCGAAGACGTATTCGCGGAGAAAGGCGTGAGGGCCGCTGATTAGGATCGCCGCCGCAAGCGCGGCGCGATCGCCCGCGCGAAGGATGGAGAGCGCCGTCTCAACCGCCATCGTCCGCCGCCTGCCTTAGGCCCTCATGCTCTCGGCGGCCGCGCGCCGCGGCGATTGCGGGCCGCGCGTGGCTAAAACCCCTCGGACATCGCAGAGTAAATGTCCTGCGCCATTCGCGTCATCATCTGCGTGGTCGAGGAGGCCTGCTGCGTTTGCGCGACCTGGATGTCGGGCATGTTGGCGATATTCTGCGAGCGCAGGTTCTGCTGCAGGAATTCGGGCGAAGTGGTTATGGTGGTCTGCGACACGGTCGGGAACTGATCGATACTGCTGAGCACGTTCGCCCACAGCACCTTTCCGGTGTGGCGATCCTCGAGCTGCGCGCGCACGACCATGTACTGCTGGTAGATGCTCGCTTCGGAAACGGCGTTGAAGCCCGCCGGGGCCGTCTCGACGCGCAGCAGTTCGCCCGTGAGCACCAGGTCGGCCTGCGACGGTTCCTCAACCAGCTGCAGGTGCTTGTGCTCGGCGATCTCGTCCTTCATGTAACGCATGAATTGATCGTTGAAGCCGGTGAAGCGCGAGACGTTGCTGAAGCGGGCGACGTAGATCGTCTTGGCGTCCTGCGGCAGACCGCTTCCCGACGCCGCGAAATGGTAGCCGCAGCCCGTCGTCAGCAGCAGCAATCCGCCGAGCATCGCGGCGAACCACGCTCTAATGTCCCTTGTCAAAACCGCGTTCGCCAACGCCACGTTCCTCACCCTTTTGCTTGAGTCCCAGCCGCCTCGCGAGTTCATCCAGCACCCCGTTGACGAAGCGGCCGGAGTCCTGATCGCCATAGACCTTGGCCAGTTCGATCGCCTCGTCGATCGTGACCCGCGCCGGAATATCGTTCATCCACAATAGCTCGCAGAGCCCGATGCGTAGGATATTGTGATCGACCCGCGAAAGCCGTCCGATCGACCAATGCTCCAGCGCGCCCGCAACCTCGCGGTCGAGCGCCGCCCGCTCGCGCTCGACACCTTCGACCAGTTCGATCGCGAACTTGCGCGCGCGATCGTCGGCCGGGAAGGTCTCGAACAGGAGCGCCAGCGCCTCGCGCGAGGAGCCGCCGCGGATATCTATCTGATAAAGGGCCTTGAGCGCGAGCTCGCGCCCCAGATGTCTTGGTCCCATAGCCAATTGCCGCCGGCCGTTTGATACGCACGCCGCGCGCGCGGGCTCCGCTCAATGAGCCGCGCTGTAACCTAGGTAATCACCTTGAGTTTGGAGAAGAGATGGCCAAGCTTCTCCTTCTTGGTGCGCAAGTAATCGATATTGCCCTGGTGCGGCGCGACTTCGAGCGCCACGCGGCTCACGCGCACGCCGTAGCTCTGCAGGCTTTCGATCTTGTGCGGATTGTTGGTCAACAGGAGAGCTTCGCCGACCCCAAGGTCGCGCAGGATCTGGGCGCCGATTCCGTAGTCGCGCAGGTCCTCCTTGAAGCCCAACTGCAGATTGGCTTCGACCGTGTCCAGGCCCTGGTCCTGCAGCGCGTAGGCCCTGATCTTGTTGGCGAGGCCGATTCCGCGCCCTTCCTGATGCAGGTAGATGATCACGCCGGCGTCGGCAGTCAGGATGCGTTCGATCGATTCGGCCAGTTGCTCGCCGCAGTCGCAGCGCTCCGAGCCGAACACGTCGCCGGTCAGGCATTGCGAATGGAGCCGCACCAGCGCCGGGCGGCCGCCGCCGACGTTTCCCTTGACCAGGGCCAGATGCTCGCGGCCGTCAACCGTGCTGCGAAAAACCACCGCCTTGAGCTCGCCCGACTCGATCGGAAAATCGACGTCGGCAACGCGCTGGACCAGAAGTTCGTTGGTCAGACGATAGGAGACCAGGTCCTTCAGAAAGAAAATCGGGATGTCGTGGGCCTTGGCGAACTCGCGCAATTCGGCGAGGCGGGCGGCGTCGCCGTCGTCGCGCAGCACCGAGCAAAGCGCGGCGCACGGCCGCATTCCCGCCGCGCGCATCAGGTCCACCGCGCCCTCGGCGCGCCCCAGGCGCATCATTACACCGCCGCTCAGCGCCATCAGCGGCAGCACGTGTCCGGGCATCACGATATCCTGCGGACCGCTCTTGTCGGAGGCCAGCACCTGGATCGTGCGCGCGCGGTCATGCGCGGAGATTCCGGTGGTCACTCCCTCGCGCGCCTCGACGAGCGAGCCCGCCTGCTCATCGGCAAGCTCGCTCTGCGGCGAAGCGACCAGCGGAATTCCCATCTCGCGCATGCGCCGCTCGGGCAGCGCCACAGAAACCACGCCGCGCGCATGACGCGCCATGAAGTTGACGTGATCGGGCGTCACTTTCTCGCCCGCCATCACGACGTCGCCCTCCGCCTCCTCTTCCTCTTCCATCACCATCAGGACCGTTTTGGCCGCGCGGATCCGGCTGAAGATTTCTTCCAGCGATTTAGACGACATTACCATTCGGTTTCCAGACGCTTGATGTTATCACCGCCTCCGTATGCTGACCAGCACGTCCTCAGCTCCGCCGCCTGGAGGCGCGGCGCTGGCCTGCGATTTCCGCCTCGATCAGCAGGTCGCGGCCGAGGCCTCGCACGCTTAGCCGGCCGAGCGCAATCGCGTCGCGCACGCGCTTGAAGCCGAGCCCTTCGATCGCGGGAGTTCCCGCTCCCACCAGGATGGGCGCGGCAAAAAAGGCTACGCGGTCCACGATTCCCGCGCGGAGCGCCGCTCCCGCCAGTTTGGCGCCGCCCTCGATCAGGACGTTGCACCAACCGCGCCGCGCGAACTCGCGCATCGCGGCGCGCAGGTCAACCTCGCCGCGGCGCCCCGGGCATCCCACCACCTCGACACGCCCGCCCCCGCCATCTCGGCCGTAGCGGCGTCTGGCGCGCGCCGCGTTGGCCGTCGTCGTGACCAGGAGCGCGGACGCCGTCGAGCGCTGGGTGAAGACTCGCGCGCGCGGCGAGACCCTGAGGTGTCCGTCGATTACGACTCGCACCGGGTCGCGACCGCCCGGAATTCGACAAGTCAGGCGCGGATTGTCGGCCAGCACCGTCCCCGCGCCGACCATCACCGCGTCGGCCTCGTTGCGCCAGCGATGGACCAGCGCGCGCGACGCCGCCGAACTTATCCATTGCGAATCGCCCGAGGCGGCGGCGATCCGGCCGTCGAGTGAGAGCGCGAGCTTGACCGTCGTGAACGGCCGCCCGTGCGTCACGCGCGTGATGAAGCCGCGGTTGAGGTCGCGGCATTCGTCTTCAAGCACGCCGTTTACGATCTCGATTCCCGCAGCGCGCAGAATCTTAAGTCCACGCCCGCGCACCGGCGGATACGGATCGACGCATCCGACCACGACACGCCGGACTCCCGCCTCGACTAGCGTCCGCGCACACGGCGGCGTGCGTCCCCGATGAGCGCAAGGCTCGAACGTAACATACGCCGTGGCGCCGCGCGCCCGCTCACCCGCGCGCTCGAGCGCCAGCGCCTCGGCATGCGGGCGGCCGCCCGGGGCGGTCGCACCCTGCCCGACGATCCGGCCGCCGCGCGCGATCACGCATCCCACGGCCGGGTTGGGCGAAGTCCGCCCGACCATCCGGCGCGCAAGCGCCAGCGCCTTGCGCATGTAGTGTGAATCGGCGGCGGAGGCCGGAGCGGCGGGCACGGCGGCTTACGAAGCGGATCCGCCCTTGCGCGGGGATGGCTCGCGCTTTCTGTCGCGCGCGGGAGCGAGCGGCGGTGCAGGCGGTGCGCCGGCCTCCTTGCGCAGCCGGATCAGGTCTTCAAGCTCGCGCATGAACTCGTCGATATCCTTGAAAGAGCGGTAGACCGAAGCGAAGCGCACGTAGGCGACCTGGTCAACGCGATGCAGTTCGTTCATGATCGCGCCGCCAATCACCGAGCTTGGAACTTCGCTCCCGCCATGCTCGGCGACGGCGGCTTCGATCCGATCGGCGATCTGCTCGACGGTTTCCATCGAGACCGGGCGCTTCTCGCAGGCCTTCTTGAGCCCGGCGACGATCTTGGAACGATCGAACGGTTCGCGCCGATTGTCCTTCTTGACCACCATCGGCGCGGATTCCTCGACCCGTTCGTAGGTTGTGAAGCGCCGCTTGCATGACGAACACATCCGGCGCCGGCGGATGGTGGCCCCGTCGCCGCTCAGCCTTGAGTCGACCACGCGGTTGCCGCGATGGCGGCAATACGGGCACCTCATGAGGCAAGTTTAGCGCGCGAGCCGCAGCCGGCGCATCCGGGCCGCGCCCGCTCGCAGGAAGACGGCGCGCGCGCGCCCGGCTTACGAAATGGGGGCGCGGCGGACGCCCGCCATAATACCGCCGGGCGCCGTGCGCAAGCTCTGAAGGGTGGAGGTGTGATGCGGACGGTCAGGCCTTGTGCGCTTCGATGTAATTGACGACGTCCTTGACAGTACGGATCTTCTCGGCGTCCTCATCCGAGATTTCCATCCCGTACTGCTCTTCCAGCGCCATCACCAGTTCGACGATATCGAGCGAATCGGCGCCCAGGTCCTCGATAAATGACGCTTCCGGCGTCACTTCATCGGCGGACACGCCGAGTTGCTCGCTGATGATCTCGCGAACCTTGGTTTCGACTTCTCCAGCCATCGTGGTTGCTTCCCTCCTGCCGGCCTGCGCCGGGGGCGGCGCGCCGCGCGTTTAGTTTGATTCGATTGCGGTTGATTCCGTCCCGCCTGCGCCGGATCGTGCTCGCGCGCGCGTTGGCGGCATCGCCCCCGGGCCAGCAAACGTTACAGCGCAGCTTAGGGAGTTGGCTTCAACTAGGCAAGTTGGCAGGCGTCGGCCGCTAAGGCGCGCGCAGTCTAGCCCGGCTGACGGCCGCCGGCGCTGCGGCTCTACGCCGCCGTCCCGCCGAACTTCGTCGCGCCGTCTTTTCTGTTTCCGCTAGGCGCCCGCTCGAGCCTCCTCGGCCAGAGCCTGGCCGCAGGCCCTCAACGAGGCCGGATCTTCCACCGACCGCACCTTGAAGCCCTTGTTGATTCGCCGCATCAGACCCGCGAGCACCCGCCCCGCGCCGAACTCGATCGCGCTCGTCGCGCCCGAAGCGCCGAGCCGGGCCATCGATTCTTCCCATCGCACGGGCGCGGTGATCTGCTCCATCAGCAGCGGCCTGATGCGCGCGGGGTCGCGATTCACCTCCGCGGTCACGTTGGAGATCACGCCAAAGCGCGGCGCGCTCACCGCGAGCGCCGCGATCACCGGCCCCATGCCATCGCGCGCGGGCTGCATCAGGGGCGAATGAAACGGCGCGCTGACTTTGAGCTCCACCGAGGCCCCGGCGCCGCGTTCCTTGGCAATTTCGAGCGCGCGCCGAACCGCCGCAGCGTGTCCGGCAATCACGATCTGGCCCGGGGCGTTGAGATTCGCAGGCACCGCAATCTGACCGCCCTGTGAAACCTCCTCGCAGACCGCGCGCACGGCGGCGAGGTCGAGTCCGACCAGCGCGGCCATCGAACCCTGCCCGGGGGGGCAGGCCTCCTGCATCTGGCGGCCGCGCTCGCGCACCGCGCGGAGCGCCTCGGCAAACTCGAGTGCGCCGGCCGCGACCAGCGCCGTGTATTCGCCGAGGCTGTGGCCGGCGGCGATCTCCGCGTCGACGCTGAATTCGGCTTGGAACGCGCGCAACGCCGCGATTGAAGTCGCGAGCGTCGCGGGCTGCGTGTTGGCCGTCAGGCGCAAATCCTCCTCCGGCCCCTCGAAGCAGAGCGTCGACAGCTTGAAGCCCAGCGCTTCGTCGGCCTCGGCGAAAGCCTCGCGCGCGCCGGCAAACTCGCGCGCCAACTCGGCGCCCATGCCGACCTTCTGCGCGCCTTGTCCGGGAAACAGAAATGCGACCTTCATCAGCCGACCCTCATGATGCCAGTCTTGGGCACTGTTCTACTCGAAACGGAGATTGCACGCGATGGCGCGTACGGGGCGCGGATATCAGGACTACCCGGGCTTGCGCGGCGCCGCTTCAGGCGGGGGGCCCGATTCGGACGCCTTATCCTCGTCCTTGTGCGATTCGGCATGCGCGGCATCGTCATGCGGCGCGCCACCCGCAGCTCCATTGACCGAGACGACCTCGGGCGTGGCGTGCTCGACCGGCGGATGCTCGAGCACTGCGGCCTTGGAGCTTGCCGAGGGCGATGCGGCCGGCGCGCCCGGGTGTTCGGAGTTTGGAGAATACGCCGGCGGTGCGGGCGCAGCGGAAGGAGCCTGCGGCCCGGCGGCCTCGCGGGGATGGCGATGCAGCCGTTCGCGCATCCGATCGAGCAGCGCACGGAACCCCTTTCCAGCCGGCTTGGCCGGCATCGCGGATACGTGACGCGCCAGCGTCTCGACGATCTCGGCATTGACGCGCTCGACCAGCGCCTCGTTGGCGGCGGCGCGCATGGCGTTGCGGATCGCGCGCGGATTGGACGAGCCGTGGGCGATGATCGCGACGCCGCCGAGCCCGAGCAGCGGCGCTCCGCCGTATTCCGCCGGATCGAGGCGCTCGCGAATCCTGCCGAGGCGCTTGCGCACCAACAAGTAAGCGAGGCGGCCCAAGAAGCTGCCAAAGACGTCGCGCAGGTTGCCGAGCAGGAAGGCGGCGAAGCCTTCCATCGTCTTGAGCGCCACGTTGCCGGTGAAACCGTCGGTCACCACCACGTCGGCCTTGCCGCGATTGATGTCGCGTCCCTCGACGTAGCCGATGTAATCGACCGACTCGCGCATCCCGCTGAGCATCGCGGCCGCCGCCCGCGTCAGGTCGGTGCCCTTGGAGTCTTCCTCGCCGTTGGCCAGGATGCCGATGCGGGGGCTGGGCACGCCGCGCACGCGATGGGCATACACGCTGCCCATCACCGCGAACTGCGCGAGATTCGCGGGCTTGACCTCGGTATTGGCGCCGGCGTCGATCAGGAGGGCGAATCCGTCGCTCGCCGGCACCAGCGACGCGATCGCGGGGCGCTCGACGCCGGGCAAGGTGCCAAGGATCATCATCGCCGCCGCCATGACGGCGCCCGAGTTGCCGGCGCTGACGAAGGCGCTGGCGTCGCCGCGCTTGACCATCTCGAGACCCACGTGAATCGAGGAATGCGGTTTGGTGAGCACCGACTCCATCGGAGAGTCGTCCATCGCGACGCTCTCGGGCGCATGTTCGACGGTTATCTTGAGGCCGCCGATCTTGTGCTCGGTCAGCTCGCGCGTCAGCAGATCGAGATCGCCCACCAGGACGACTTCGATGCCGAAGTCGCGCGCAGCCGCGACCGCGCCCTCCACGGTTGCCTTGGGGGCGAGATCGCCCCCCATCGCGTCAAGCGCGATTCTCACGCGCCGCTCCCGCGCCGCCTATTCGGCGGTCTCTGCGAGCTGCCGTCCACGGTAGGAGCCGCAGTGATGGCACACGCGATGCGGCATCGTGGGTTCGCCGCACTGCGCGCAGGCGACCGGATTGACCGGGCGCAGCGCGTCATGCGCGCGGCGCTTGTTGCGCTTGGAACGGGAGGTACGACGCTTGGGTGCTTGCATGGCATTACTCTCTTCTGTTTGAAGATGATTTGAGCGGCTTCAGGAGCGCTCGAGCTTCAGCGTTCGCAGAACCGCCAGGCGCGGGTCGTGGGCCTGCTGTTCGCAGCCGCAAAGATTAAAGTTGAGATTGGTTCCGCAAATTGGACAAAGACCCCGGCAATCCTCGCGGCAAAGCGCGCGGCTCGGCAGGGCGAGGATCAGTTGTTCGGCGATGAGCGGCGCGAGATCGATTTGATCGCCGTCATATAGTGAAAATTCCAGGTCTTCCGAGCGCAGACGGCCGTCATCGTCGTCGCCCGCGGCGCGCGGCGCCAGCACGAAGCGAAATGGACGCACGCTCGAGGCGCTGAACTCCTCGGTGCAGCGCGCGCACGAGGCGACCATCGGAGCGTTCAGCCGGCCTTCGAAAAACAGCTCCATACCAGCCCGATAGTATGACAAATCGACCGCGATCGCGCCGCCAACCCGGAACTCATCTACCGGGCCCTGGCGAAGGCGGCGGTTAACCTCCTCCTCGGACTGGAGAAAAGAGACCTCTCTGGCCTCGGCGGTTATTTCGTCGATCCTCAGTATCACGGTCAGATCACGCTTTTGAGTGTGCAGCAATTATTACACGTCGCCGCGCGAGGTCAAACATGGTTTTCGTCCGCAACATCCCCGAGATTACCTTGTGCCAGTCCGCGCCCGCGATTTCTCCGTGACTCCGACCCGCGGACAGTCCGCCCCCAGCACGCATTCGTCGCATCGCGGCTTGCGGGCGAAACAAACCGTTCGTCCATGCAATATCAGACGCATCGAGAACGCTGTCCATTCGACCGGTTTCAGGAGCGCCTGCAAATCACGCTCGATCTTTTCGGGATTCGACTCGCCGGTCAGCCTCAGGCGGTGGGCAACCCGCCGCACGTGGGTATCGACCACCAGGCCCGGCTCTCCGAAGACGTGGCCCAGCAGTACGTTGGCGGTCTTGCGGCCGACGCCGGGAAGCGTGACGAGGTCTTCCATCCGCGATGGGACTTCACCGCCGAAGCGCCCGAGGATCGCGCGTGCCGCGCCCTTGAGCGAGCGCGTCTTCTGGCGAAAGAAGCCGGTGTCGAGGATCAGACGCTCGATTCGGGCGGCCGGCGCGGCGTCCATCGCGCGCACGTCGGGAATCTCGGCGAAGAGCCGTGGCGTTACCTGATTTACGCGCCTGTCGGTGCATTGCGCGGAGAGAATTGTCGCAACCAGGCACTCCCACGGAGTCGTAAAGTCGAGACTGATGCGAGCTTCGGGATAGAGCCGGGCGAGCGCGGCGGCGATCCGCTTTGTGCGTTCAATCAGACTCTTGCGCGGCTCGCGCGTCATCGGGCTGCGATCCTTTACTCCCTTGACGATACCGCAGCACAAGCGCTGCGCATTTCAGGCGGCACGGGATTGCACGCCTCGATTTCGGCTTGCTCGCGCGCCGGGTCCCATCCCAGTTCCGCCGCCATCAGACGCGCGGCCGCGGCGGCCGCCGCACCGGCGTATCGCGGATGGCGCCATGAGAGCGCGACGCGGCGCTGGATGAAATCGGCGACCGAAAGCGCCATCTCGTAGCGCACCGCATAGATTACCTCCGCCGCGGCGACTGGGCATCCGGCGGCCAGCGGACGCGCAAGCTCCGGCGATTCGCGGACCAGGCTCGCTGGGATGATCGCGCGCGTTCCGTAGCGCGCGGCCATCGCTTCGCGCAAATCCGCGAGCATCGCGGCGAGCGCTTGCGCCGCGCCGCCCGCGCCTGCGATCGCCACCGGCCGCGCGCCGGGAAGCGGCGCGTCGAGCGTAGGGCAACGTCCGCCCGCGCGGCCGAGGACCGAGGCGGCGCGGTCCACGATTCTTTGGGCGATCTCGCGATGGGTGGTCAGTTTTCCGCCCGCGACCGAAAGGAGTCCCGAGCTGCTCTCGACGATAATCTCCTCACGCGACACGGACGACGGCGCGCGCCCTCCTCCCGTCGCCGCCAGCACGCGCAGGCCGGCGAAGCTCGCGGCGACGTCGGCCGCGCCGAGCTTCGCTCCGGGCAGGCTTTCCGAAACCACGTCAAGCAGGTAACCGATATCCTGGGGTTCGGCGGCGAGGTGCTCGCGGTCGCCGTTGAAGTCGGTGTCGGTGGTGCCCACGAGCACCTCCTCACCGTGCGGTATGACGAAGACGATTCTGTTATGGGCATCGCCTAGCACCAACGCTTCGCGCACGGGCAGGCGCTCGCGGCCGAACACGAGATGCACGCCTTTGGTCAGGCGCACCGCGGGCGGAGCCGCGGGATCGTCGAGCGTGCGCACGTCGTCCACCCACGGGCCCGCCGCGTTGACGAACATCCGCGCGCGCAACTCGAAAGGCACGCCGCCCAGGCGGTCGCGTATCCGGGCCGCGGCGATCTGGCCTTCTGCGTGCGCGAAGGAATCGAGCTCGACATAGTTGGCGATCGCACCGCCGTTGTAAGCCGCGTCGAGCGCATTTTCGATCGTAAGGCGCGCGTCGTCGCCGGCTGCGTCGTAGTACAACGCGCCGCCCTTGAGCGCTGCGGGATTGAGCATCGGCTCGGCCGCGAGCACGCCGGCGCTGCCGAGGCTCTGATGGCGCTCCGCGCGCGGCGTGCGCGCGAACAAGTCGTAGAGCCACAAGCCCGCGCCCAGGGCGAGCCGGCCGGGGCTCCGGCCGCGATAGAGCGGGAACAGAAACTTGAGCGGCTTCACCAGATGCGGCGCGGTCAGCCGGCGCAGACGTTCGCGCTCAACCAGCGCCGTACGCACCAGGCGAAGTTCGCCCTGCGGCAGGTAGCGGAGTCCGCCGTGAATGAGTTTGGACGAGCGCGAAGAGGTCGCGCCGGCAAAGTCGCCGCGTTCGATCAGGGCTACGCTGAACCCGCGCATCGCGGCGTCGCGCGCGATCGCCGCGCCGTTGATTCCTCCGCCGATGATCGCGAGATCGAAGCTCTCGCGCGCCAGGCGCGCGATCTGCTCGTCCCGAATCAGCGGCGATGTCCGCGCCTGGCTAATCTTGCCGCCCGATATTCAATCTTCGGGATCTTCCTGGAACGAATAGCGCTCCTGCGTCCACGGATCGGCGTGATTGTGGTAGCCGCGCACCTCCCAGAAGCCACGCCGGTCCTCGAACGCGAATTCGATTGCGCGCACCCATTTCGCACTCTTCCAGCCGTAGAGCTTGGGCACCACCAGCCGCAGCGGCCATCCGTGATCGGGATCGAGGTTGCGCCCGTCGTGCCGCCAGGCCAGTATCACGTCCGCGCCGACGAATTCTTCAAGCGGCAGATTGGTCGTGTAGCCGCCGTCGCAATGCACGATAACGTGGTGCGCCTCAGGCTTGAGCCGCACCCGCGCCATCAGGTCGGACACCAGTACGCCCTCCCATAGATTGTCGAGCCTCGACCAGGTGGTGACGCAATGAAAGTCGGCGCGCACGCGCCCGGGCGGCAGCGCGCGGAATTCCTCGTAGGAAAAACGCAACTGCTCCTCGACCATGCCGAAGACTCGGAAATCCCACTTTTGCGCATTGAAACGCGGCGTCGGACCGTAGCTCAGGACGGGAAAATCCTCGACCAGGTGCTGGCCGGGAGGAACGCGTGCGGCGACGTCGTCGGGCAGCGGCGGCTTACGCATAACGGACATACATAGCCAAGCGCGATCGCGTGGAAAAGAGCGGCCGGCGCTATTTGAGCGCGCGAATCACCGCTGCTGTCATATCCGCGGTCTTCGCCTTGCCGCCGATATCGGGCGTCACCACCCGTCCGGCGCGCAGGACCGTGCTCACCGCCTCGCGAATTCGGTCGGCGTCGGCGCCGTAGCCGAGATAGTCGAGCAGCAGTGTGCCGGTCTTAATCGCCGCCACCGGGTTGGCGATGCCCTTGCCGGCGATATCGGGCGCGGTCCCGTGGACGGTCTCAAAAATCGCCCCATGCTTGCCGTAGTTGCCGCCGGGGACGAAGCCCAGTCCGCCGACCAGTCCGGCGCAGAGGTCGGAGACGATGTCGCCGTAAAGGTTTTCGAGCAACAGCACGTCGAAGGCCATCGGATCGGTCACGAGCCGCATGCAGGCGGCATCGACGATCTGCTCGCGGTACTCGATGTCGGGGTAGTCGCGAGCCACGCGCTGCGCGCACTTCAGAAAGAGCCCGTCGGAGAGCTTCATGATGTTCGCCTTGTGAATGGCGGTCACCATGCGGCGATGGTTGGTGCGCGCGTAATCGAAGGCGAAACGCGCGATCCGGGTCGAGGCGCGCGCGGTGATGATCTTGACGCTTTCTACCACGCCGGGCGCAACCTGATGCTCGATACCCGCATAGAGGTCCTCGGTATTCTCGCGGATCACGATTATGTTGACGCCGCGAAAGGGCGTATGCACGCCGGCTTGCGTGCGCACCGGACGCACGTTGGCGTAAAGATCGAAGAGTTTGCGCAAATAGACATTGATCGAACGGTAACCCTCGCCCACGCGTGTCTCGAGCGGCCCCTTGAGCGCAACCTTGGTGGACTTGAGCGAATCGATAAGCGCGTCGGGCACCGGCGAGCCGAATCTCCTGAGCGCGGTCGCACCCGCCAGCTGCTGATCCCAATCGATTTTGACCCCGGCGGCCGCAATCACCTTGACCGCAGCGCCAATAACCTCGGGCCCGATTCCGTCGCCGGGGATGAGCGTCACCCGCGGCGGGCCCCCAGCCTTTCCGCGCGCGCCGCGCGGCCCATGGCTCTCTCTCCTGGTCCCGTTCACATTCGTGCGACGCGCATGATTGCCGCCCGCCCTACCGGCCTTCTTCACCATCGACCTCGCCATCCTGCTTCTTCTGTCCTCGATATCGACCGAAACAGAACGTCACGAACCGGGCCGCCGCGGTTCAGTAGTTGACCAACCCGATGAATATATCGGAGACGTTGGTGCCCGTCGGCCCCGTAATGAAAAGATCCCCGAGCGCGGCGAACAGCGGGTAAGCGTCGTTGCGCTTAAGCGCCGCGCCCGGATCGAAGCCCGCCTCGCGCGCGCGGGCCGGTGTGCGCGGCGAAGAGAATGCGCCGGCCGCGTCGGTGGAGCCGTCGATTCCGTCGGTTCCCGCGAACAGCGCGGCAATCCGCCCCGCACCGCCGAGCCGCTCCAGCTCGAGCGCCGTCGCCAGCGCCGCCTGCTGCTCGCGCCCTCCCTTGCCCCGCCCGCGTATCGTAACGACGGGCTCGCCGCCCGCAATCACGCATGTGCGCGCACCCGCGCCGGCGGCGATCGCCGAGAGATGCGCGGCCAGCGCGCGGCCCAGGTCGTCCGCCTCGCCATAAAGCTCGCGCCATCGATCGACCACGTAGCCGGCCGCCGCGGCGGCATCGGCAGCGGACTCAAGCGCCAACGCATTGTCGCCGATGACCAGGTTGTCGACGCGCTCGAGCAGCGGATCTCCTGGTTTTACTGTCTCCGCGATCTCTCCGGCAGCGCCGCGCTCGAGGCGGTCGCGGATCGCTTCGGGCGCGTGGCCCCACAGCCCACGGCGTTTGAGCACGCCGACTGCCTCGGCGAAAGTTGTCGGGTCGGCGGCGGTTGGCCCCGAACCGATCGTCGCCAGATCGTTATGCGCAACGTCTGATAGGATGAAGCTCAATACGCGAGCGCCGCCGCATGCGCGCAGCAATCCTCCGCCCTTAATCGCCGATAGATGGCGCCGCACGATATTGAGTTCGCGGATGGACGCACCCGAGCCGAGGAGTGCGGCGTTGATCGCTATTTTGTCCGCGCGCGTCACCGGCTGGGCGGGTGCGGCCATCAGCGCCGACGCGCCGCCGCTCAGTGCAAAAAGCAGCAGGTCGCCGCGACCGGCCTGGCGGGCGAATTCGAGCGCGGCGGCGGCGGCGCGTTCCGATGAGGCATCCGGCAGCGGATGAGCCGCCGCGAGGATCCGTATGGCGCGGCGAGCAGTAAAGGGCGCGAGATTGGAGACGGATTCGCCTTCGGGCGCCGGAGCGGGAACTATCGCAAGCGCGTCGTGAAGCCTTGGGCCAAGGCGCGCCGCCAGTTCGGCCGCCATCCCCATCGCGGCCTTGCCCGCCGCCAGCAGAAAAATCCGCGACGCATCGGCGAGCAGGGCCGGAACCTTGGCCCCGCCCGCAACCTCGCCGGCGAGCGCGCGGGGAATTAGGTGAGTCGGCGCAACCGCCGAAACGGCGGCAGCGTAGATACGTGTCAAATCGCGCCGGGCGGCCGAAGTGGCGGCGCCTGTCGAATCCGCGGCCATCCGATTCGCGCGCCGCTTCAGCGGCGGCGCTCGAGCGTGACGATCGAGCCGTTGCGGTTGGCGACCAGCACGGTGTCGGCGATCCCGAGGAAGAGACCGGTGCCGACCACGCCGGGAATCGCGAGCAAGTCGCGCTCGAGGCGCACGGGTGCTTCAAAAATGCTGGCGCCGCAGTCGATAACCAGGTTGCCGTTGTCGCTCAGAAATTCGCCGCCGCCCTCGCCGATCCGCACCGTCGGCTTGAGCCCCAGCTCGCGCATCCGGCGCATCGCGTAGGACGCGCCGAAGGGCACGACCTCCACGGGCAGGCGGCGGCGCTGGCCGAGATGGGCGACGCGCTTTTCTTCGCCGACCAGAATCACCACTTTGCGCGAAGCGCAGGCGACAACCTTCTCGCGCACCATCGCGCCGCCGTAACCCTTGACCATGTTGAGGCGCGAATCGACTTCGTCGGCGCCGTCGATATCGACGTCCAGCCGCGCCTTGCCGTCGAGCCCGACGACCTCGATTCCGAGCGAACGTGCAAGCTCCGCGCTGGCGTCAGAGGTCGGCACGCCGCGCACCTTGATACGGCGCGCGCCGAGAGCGCGGATGAAGGCCGAAGCGGCGCGCCCGGTGCCAAGCCCGATACTCTGGCCGGGTTTTACGTAGCGGAGCGCATACGCGCCCAGTTTATCGAGCAGGTCAGGCGAGGCGGGTACGGTCATCGCTTCGCCGCTTGGACGCCTTTCCCGCGCTCTTCCCACGCTCTTCCCACGCTCTTCCCACGCGGCCGTTACTGCTTGCGGAGCAGGTTCATGAACTCCTGCCGGGTCTCGAAATGGGTGCGGAACACTCCCAGCATCGCGGAAGTGGTGACGTAGGAATTCTGCTTCTCGACCCCGCGCATCCGCATGCACAGATGCTCGGCCTCGAGCACCACGGCGACGCCCAGCGGCTCCAGCTCTTCCATCAGGGTGTGCGCGATCTGCGTGGTCAGCCGCTCCTGGACCTGCAAGCGGCGCGCGTAGATCTCGACCAACCGGGCCAGCTTGGAAAGCCCGATAATGCGGCGGTTGGGCAGGTATGCCAGATGCGCCTTGCCGAAAAAGGGCAGCAGGTGATGTTCGCACAAGGAGTAGAAGTCGAGGTCCTTGCACAGGATGATCTCCTGGTACTCTTCCTCCGAGAAGACCGCGCCGTTGATCGCAACCTTGGGATCTTCTCTGTAGCCGCGGGTGAGAAATTCGAGTGCATGCCGCACGCGGCCCGGCGTAAGTCTGAGCCCTTCGCGCCCGGGATCCTCGCCAACGTGGCGCAGGACGAGCCGCACCGCATCCTCGACCGCGGCGGCGCCTGAGTTCCCCTCCGGCGCCCTCGCGGCTTGGTCCCGCGGCGAGCGACGCGCGGCCTCGAGTCTGATTTTTCTAGCGCGCACCGGAATCCTCCAGCAAGCGGCTGAACTCGAGCGCAAGCTCGATCGCGAGCGAAGGTCCGCCGCCACTCATTATGTTAAAGCCTGTGACCTCGTCCGCCAATGCGCGCATCAGCGCGATGCTCGAGTCGATCGACATGCGCCGCGCTTGCGCTTCGCTCGTTCCCGCGTAGCGGTCGAGATGTTCATGGGCGCCGGCGAGGTCGGGGATGCGGTCCTTCAGGTAGCTCGCCATCGATTCGCGCTTGACCGGCAGGATGCCGAGCACGACGCGCAGCTTGTGCCGGCGCGCGTGCGCGACGAACGCGCGCGCCACTGCCGGGTCGAAGACCGGCTGCGTTATGACGAACTCGGCGCCGGCCTGGGCCTTGCGCCCGAGCAACTCGAACTCGCGCTCGATGGCTTTGCGATTGGGATTGGCGACCGCGCCGATCGCAAACTGCGGCAGCGTTTTCAGCAGGCGGCGCCCCTCGCCGGTATCCCCGCGCCTCAGATCGTGCATCACCCGCAGCAGGCTCAGGGGCTCGAGGTCGTGCACCGCCCGCGCACCGCTCGGATCGTCCGCGAGCTTGTCGCCCGCAAGCGCGACCACGCCCTCCATACCAAGCGCGCCCGCGCCGAGCAGGTCGGCCTTGAGCGCGTAGCGATTACGGTCGCGGCAGGAAAAATTTAACACGACCGGCAGGTTGAGGCGCGACTTGATCATCGAGCCGAACACGAGCGGCGCGAGCTTCACCCGGCCAAGCGCGTTGTCGGCGAGGTTGATCGCGTCGACGTGGCCGCAGAGCGCCGCAAGCCGCGTCAGCATCGAATCGACTGCGATTCCGCGCGGTGGAGCGACCTCCAGCCAGAGCGCGGGCTTGTGCGCGTCGAGGCGCCTGAGGAGCGCGGACATCGGGTAGCTGCTCGGGTGAATGCTCGGGTTAGGTTGCGATGCGGCGGCTGAAGCGCGGCGCGGCGGCGCGACGGATACGAACTCATCGCGGGTCGGGAACGACGCCAGCCGCGGGTCAGGCTTTCAATCGCTCGTTCGCTTTTACCTTCTGGTACTTGCGGTAATCGTACCCGGTCGCCATCGCCATCAACAACGCCTCCATCCCGCCTTCGCGCTCGCGGCGCAGGATGCGCAGGCGCTCGAAGAATTCGCGGAAGTCCTTGTGCACGCGGCGGTTGTTGTCGAGCGGATGGAGAAAGAAGTCGTGCAGGCGCGTCACCGTGAAGCGCAGCGAGGAGTACCGCAGCTCATTGGGGAAGGCGTCCCATTCGGCCAGCGACAGCGTGCGCACCGACTCGTACCCGTGCAGCAGGTAGCGAAAGCGGTCGAGCGAATATTGGCTGTCGACGAAGCATAGCGCGTTGACCGCGGTCGCCAGGTCGAAGATGAATTTGCCGCGGCAGGCGGCTTCGAAGTCGAGCACCGCGGTCAGCTTCTCGCCGCGGAACAGCACGTTGTCGGCGAACAGGTCGCCGTGGATCACGCCCTTGGGCAGCTTGCCCTCGAGGTAGCGCGTCAGATAATCGACCTCGTCCTCGAGCGTGCGGCTGATCTTGCGGAAATAGTTCGGCAGCCGCCCGCGCACGCTGAGATAGAGGTCGGCGATACGCTCGAAGCTGAAACGGTTATCGATGCCCTTCTTGTAGCCCTTGCCGATGACGTGCAGCTCGCCGAGTGCGCGCCCGATGGTTTCGAGCTGGCTCGGGCGCAGCCGCTCGGGCGCCACTATTCGCCCCTCGTGGTAGCGGTAGAGCGAAGCGCACTTGCCCTCGCATTCGCGCCAGTAGCGGCCCATCCGATCCTGAAGCGGATGCGGGCACGGAAACGAATGCTTGCGCAGGAAGGTCAGCAGGTCGATTTCGCGCTTGACCTCGCTCTCGGTCTTGACCTCGTCAACCCGCAGCGTGAAGCGGCCCTTGGCGGTTTCGATCAGGTAGTTGCTGTTGACCGAGCCTTGCGGGATCCCGACGGCGCCCAGGATGCGTCCGAGATTGTAGTCCTCCCCGAGCTGCTCGAGGAACGATTTATGAAGCTCAGTATATGCTGCCATGAAGATGACGTTATTTTGGTCGGACGCTCGCTCGCCGCAAGCATAGAGGCTACCCGAGAGTCCGTCAACTACGATCCGGGCAAAGCCGTTGCGGCACAAGTGTTTTTTACCGCGTAGTAGAGCGTTGAGAGCTTTACCCGCGGTGCAAATGATGAAATCGTGAAGTCCATCGAGAAGCGAGATGACCAGGACGCGCAACACCGGGACCCCGAGAGCGGCCGCCAAGGGAGCGACGCACGCGATGGAGGGACGTATGGCCCCGCCTTTCGAGCTTCCCGACGCCGGCGGCGCTACGGTGTCGCTAAAGGAACTGCTCGGCCGCGGCAATCTCGTCCTTTACTTTTATCCCAAGGACATGACGCCCGGATGCACGACCGAGGCGTGCGACTTTCGCGACGTCGCGGCGCGGCTCCGGGCGGCCGGCGCGCAGGTGGTCGGCGTCAGCGCCGATTCGCCCGAATCGCATCGCAAGTTCATCGACAAGCACGAGCTTAGTTTTCCGCTGCTGAGCGACCCCGGCAATCGGGTCACCCGGCTTTACGGGGTCTATAAGAAAAAGTCGCTATACGGACGCGAGTTCATGGGAATCGAGCGCACCACTTTCGTCATCGACCGCGACGGCATGATTCGCAAGGTCTTCCCCAAGGTCAAGGTTGTGGGCCACGCCGACGCTGTCGTCCAGGCGGTCGAGGCGCTCGCCTGAGGCCGTACACCCGGTCACGTCTCTCCCAAATTGAAGGGTTACTTGCGGTCTCAGGACGGCGCGTGTGCGCGCGGTCCGGCAGCGATCAGATTCTCGCGCAGGAATTCCTTGAGCGGTCCGTCGACTTTCCCGCCAAGATCGTGGCCGTCGTCGAAAAAGCGCGTCTCGACCTTGGCGCCGCGGCTTTGCAGCTCCTGCGCCAACCGCTTGGCCTGCTGCACGGGCATCTTCTTGTCATGCTCGCCGTGCATGATCAGGACGCTGCAATCGAGCTTGGGCGGCAGGTGAGCGATCACGCTGCGCTCGGCGAGCACGCGATGGCTCGGAAAGACCTGGCGCAGGATGGTCACCTTCTCGCGCAGCGGCGCCTCGGGCCACATCTTGAGCGTGTCGTAAAATCCCGATTGCAGAATCACCGCGCGCAGCCGCGGATCGCTGTCCATCAACAGGCCCGCTGCCACCGCGCCGTCCGACAACCCCCACACCGCGATACGGTCCGGATCGACGTCCGGCCGCACCGCCATCAGGTCAACGGCGCGATGCGCCGCTTCGACCGCCTGCGGTCCAACGAAGCGGCTCGGCCCAGAGGACTTGCCGTAGCCGGGGATACTGATGCAGGCCTCCAGCATGCCCATCGCGACCAGCCCTCCGCTTTGCTCGATACAGCGGCGCGCGTTGCCCTCGCCCGCCGTCAGCACGAGCAGCGCGGGCAGGCGTCCCGGGCCGGCGGCATGTGCTATAAAGCCTTCGATATTATAGTGGTCGGCGCCGACTTCGATTTGGAAGTTAAAGGGCGCAAAGGCGGGCTTTGGCCGCGGCTCGGTTCTGGCGGCGCGCCTGCAGGCGCCCGTCGCCGCGAGGGGAACGATCAGCGCCGCGGCGAGCGCGCCCTTTAACGCCCGGGGCAGATTCATTTTCGACTATGGCTCATCGGCTAACAGCCCTTTGATTGCACAGGGCAGGCGGATGCCGACCCGGTTCTCCCCCCAAGAATACCCCAGGGGCGAATTTATA
The DNA here is from genome assembly GCA_035500095.1 of Candidatus Binataceae bacterium. Taxonomy (NCBI): domain Bacteria; phylum Candidatus Binatota; class Binatia (SeqCode); order Binatales (SeqCode); family Binataceae (SeqCode); species Binataceae bacterium (SeqCode). The sequence continues at coordinate 52,228 of DATJXN010000132.1, read as the reverse complement.
CATGCGCGGTTCGAATTTGAAACCACGTGCAGATGAAGTTGGCTGTCAATAAGACGTAGGCAGGCCCCGCGGCATTGAAACGCTCCCTGCTTTAATCGATACTTTCGTGTTCACCAAAGGAGCTTGCCGGCGTACGGAAACCGGCGCACGCAGATGGAAACCCAGTCAGCATCGCAAGCGGCGGCCGCACAAATCGATTTCGAAAAGAGCGGCGGCGTCGTCCCGGTCATCGCCCAGGATTATCAAAGCGGACGGCTTCTAATGGTCGCCTACATGAACCGCGAGGCGTTCGAAGAGACCGTCAAAACCGGCCACGCCTGCTATTTCTCGCGCTCGCGCAACCGCCTGTGGCGCAAGGGCGAGGAGTCGGGCAACTACCAGACCGTGCATGAAATCCGCATCGATTGCGACAACGACACCCTCCTGCTCTCGGTCGAGCAGCATGGCGACCGCGCGGCGTGCCACGAGGGCTTCGAGTCGTGCTTCTTTCGCATCCTGCGCGACGGAGCCTGGCAGACCGTGGACACGCGCCGCGTGGACCCGGCCAAGTACGGCCCCGGCTATGGCCATCAGCCGAAGCCGGCGCACTAAGCCGCGGCGCTTTCGCATTTTCGAAGTCCGTAACTCGTATAGAACGCGAGCGATTATGGCTGCTGACAACGTACTCAAATTCGGACTACCCAAGGGCAGCCTGGAAGCCCAGACTATCGAGCTGATGCGCAAGTCGGGATGGCGCGTGTCGGTCGGTGCGCGCTCCTACATGCCGAGCGTCGACGATCCGACGCTCAGCTGCCGGCTGCTGCGCCCGCAAGAGATGCCGCGTTATATCGCCGACGGGTCGCTCGACGCCGGCATCACCGGCAGCGACTGGATCGTCGAGAACGCGGTCAAGCTGCACGAGGTCGAAAGCTTCACCTACTCCAAAGTCTCGCTCGCGCCGACGCGATGGGTGCTGGCGGTGCCCGATTCCTCGCCGGTGCGCCGGGTGGAGGACCTCGATGGCAAGCGCGTGGCGACCGAGATGGTCGCCTTCACGCGGCGCATCTTCGCCGAACGTAAAGTTAAAGTTGAAGTTGAGTTTTCATGGGGCGCCACCGAAGCCAAGGCTGCCGAGGGACTGGTCGACGCGGTCGTCGAGGTCACCGAGACGGGCTCGTCGCTGCGCGCCAACGGCTTGCGCATCGTCGAGGAGCTTCTGACTTCGACACCGGTGCTGGTGGCCAACCCGGGCGCCTGGGCGGTCGGATGGAAGCAGGCCAAGATTCGGCAGATCGGAATGCTGCTGCGCGGCGCGCTCGACGCCGAGAACCGCGTTGGGATCAAGATGAACGTCGCGCGGGAGAATCTCGAAAAGGTGATCGCGCTTTTGCCCTCGATCACCGCGCCGACCGTCTCCTCGCTCTATCCCTCGCCCAATCTCAAGGGCAAGGAATGGACCGCGGTCGAGACCGTGATCGCCGAGCACACGGTGCGCGAGCTTTTCCCCAAACTGCTCGAAGCGGGCGCGGTCGGGATAATCGAATTTCCGCTCAACAAGATCATCTAACCGGCAAGCACACGACAAGACCGCCTGACAAGAGCGCCCTGAAAGGAGCCTTCGGAAAGATCCTGTGAACAGAAAAACCCCGCTCGCACTTTCCGTCTGCGCCGCCCTGCTGGCCGGCCTCGCTCCCGCGCTCATGTCCTGCAAATCTTCGGCCTCCACAACGGCCAGGGCACCGGCAGCCAACCTGCCCCCCATCACGGGCAAGCAATGGCGTCTCGAGAAGGAATGGATCGCGGCCGACAGCAAGGAAGACTATGCGGCAGGCTCCGCGGCGCTCCGCGAGTTCGATGCTTTCGGCGCGATGGAAGTGAGCAAGCTCTTTTACCATCATAACCTTGTGATGGTGCCGGCCGGCACGCTGGTCGGAGAAACCGCCCCGAGCGAAAATGGCGGACACCAGGTCCGCGCGCTCGACGGCCCGCTATCGGGTCAGACGCTCTGGCTCTATCCCGAGTCGGCCGAGAAAATGGGATTTCCCGCGGCGTCGCCCACTCCTTAAACGATCCCGTCGCCCGCTCGCGGGCGCGGCGCAACAAACCGCGCGGGAGGACATATGACGGCAACAAACCCGCCGATCAGGATGTATGACCTCGCAGGCGCAGAGCCCGAGCGCAGGTTCAGTCCCTACTGCTGGCGCATCCGGATGGCCCTCGCGCACAAGGGCCTCGAGGTCGAGACGATCCCGTGGCGCTTCAGCGACAAGGCAGCGATCGCTCATTCGGGACAGGACCGCGTACCGGTGATCGAAGATGGCGGCCGCGTGATCGCTGATTCATGGGCGATCGCCAACCATCTCGAAGACACCTATCCCGACCGCCCCTCGCTGTTCGGCGGCGCCGCTGGACGGGCCGCCGCGCGCTTCATCAATAGCTGGGCCGACACGGTGCAAAACCGCGGAATCTCGACCTTCGTCGCGCTCGGCATCGTCCGCCATCTCGACCCGCGCGATCAGGAATATTTCCGCCGCTCCCGTGCGGAACGCTTCGGCATGACGCTCGAGCAGTTGTGCGCGAATCGCGACGCGCGCATCGGCGGTTTTCGCCAGACGCTCGAACCGCTCAGGATGACGCTAAGATCGCAGCCGTTTCTCGGCGGCGCGGCGCCGCTCTATCCCGACTACATCGTGTTCGGCGGCTTTCAATGGGCGCGAACGATAAGCGACTACGTTCTGCTCGAAGCAGACGACCCCATCGCCGCGTGGCGCGAGCGGATGCTCGACCGGTTCGGCGGCCTCGCACGGCGCAACCCGGGTTACTGAAAGGTCCGGCCGTCGCGGGGCCGAGGCTATCCGCTGAACACGCGGTTGCATCACGGACGCTCTTTTCCTAAATCCGTTTCTTAAATCCGACCGGCCGCGATAATCTGGGCGGAGTTGCGCGCGTGATCGGCGCGCCTGCAAGCCTCGAGGAGGACCGCCCGTGATCCATCTCAACGCTTTCACCCAATGCTCGGTTTGTCCGCAATCCAAGGGCCAGTGGAAGCATCCCCGGGATCGCTCTTCGACCGGCTACCGCGACCTCGAGTACTATGCCGAAATCGCGCGCACGCTGGAGCGCGGGCGCTTCGATGCGTTCTTCTTCGCTGATATCCACGGCACCTACGACGCGTTCTGCGGCACCCGCGACGCGGCCGTGCGTCACGCCGTGCAGTTTCCGTGCAACGACCCGACCGTGCTTATCCCAGCGCTCGCGATGGTGACGCGACATCTCGGGTTCGCCACCACCTACAGCACGACCTACCATCCCCCGTACCAGGCCGCGAAGTTGTTCTCGACGCTCGACCATCTGACAAAAGGGCGCGTGGGATGGAACGTCGTAACCTCATATCTGCCCGACGCCGAAAGAAACGGACTCGGCAAGATATTGCCGCACGACGAACGCTACGATCGCGCCGACGAGTACATGGAGGTCGTGTACAAGCTCTGGGAACAGAGCTGGGAAGAGGACGCGGTCGTGCGCGACGCCGAGCGCGATATCCATACCGACCCTTCCAAGGTTCACGAGATTCGCCATCGGGGAAAATATTTCGACGTGCTCGGGCCGCATCTGTGCGAACCTTCGCCGCAGCGCACGCCGGTGGTTTACCAGGCAGGTCTTTCGGGCCGCGGGATGCGGTTCGCGGCGACTCACGCCGAGGCGGTGTTCGTGGTCTTTCCCAACACCACCGTGTGCCGCGCCTACTGCGACCGGATCCGCGAGCTTGCCGCCGAGCGCGGCCGCGACCCCAAACATATGAAGATTCTGCTCGCGATCGCGCCGGTGGTCGGCACCACCGACGCCGAGGCGCGCCGCAAGCACGAGGAGATGCTGCGGTACGCGAGCCCCGAGGGCGCGTTCGCGCTGTTCAGCGGATGGACCGGGATCGATCTTTCCAAGTACGGCCCGGACGACAAAATCGGCAACGTGAATTCCGACGGGATGCAGTTCCTCGCGCAGTACTTCTCCTCGGTCGATTCGACCCGCGAATGGACGATGCGCGAGATCGCCGAGTTCGTCTCGATCGCGAGCGTGATGCCTGTGCCGGTGGGAGACTACCGGCGCATCACCGACGAACTCGAGCGATGGATCGTCGAGGGCGGGGTGGACGGCTTCAACTATTTTTCGGTAGATACGCCCGTCGACTATGAAAGCTTCGTCGACCTGGTCGTGCCCGAATTGCAGCGCCGCGGGCTCTTGCGCAAGGAGTACGAGGCAAGCACGCTGCGCGAACACTACTTCGGCAAGGGCCAAAAGCGCCTCGTCGACGACCATCCCGGTGCCGCCTACAGCAGTTACCGCAGCGGGACGAAATCCGATGTCCCGGCGCCCGCGCGCCTTTCCGCCTGACCGCGCGCGCCTATCGATGACATCGCCCGCGCGCAGCGCGGCTTCGCGACTGCGGCGCGCACAGACCGCGGCCGCCCTTGTTCTCTACGCGATCGCATCGGTCGCCTTTTTCGGGATTCCGCTTTGGAGCGGGTTTTCCCATCTCCGCCTCGGTCTCGAAGCCGCCGGCGACGCGCAGATTCCGATGTGGGGACTCGCCTGGTATCCATACGCGCTCGCGCATCGCCTGGATCCACTTTTTACCCACGCCGCCTGGGCGCCGGCTGGATGCACGCTCGCCTGGTCGACGACGTTCCCGGGCGCCGCGCTCGCGATGTGGCCGGTCACGCGCGCCGCCGGGATCGTCGCCACCTACAATCTTCTTTGCCTGATGACCCCGGCGCTAAGCGCGTTCACTGCGTTCGCGCTCTGCCGCTATCTCACCGGCAACTTCCGCGCGTCATTGGCCGGTGGCTTCGTGTTCGGCTTCTCGACGTACATTAGCTGGGAGTTACTCGACCACCTGTCGCTCGCGATGGTCTTTCTGCTGCCGCTCTTCCCGTACCTGGCTCTTTCCTTTCTGAGCCGCGAAACCGCCCATGGATTCGACCGCGCTAAATACGTTACGGCTTTGAGCGCGCTCGTAATCGGCCAATTTCTGCTCTCGCCCGAGATACTCGCTACCGCAACGCTGTTCGGCGCCATCGCGATTGTCCTGGCAATGGGGACATTCGACGAAGCCCATCGCGCGCGGCTGAAAAACCTGAGCCGCGTCGCGGCAATCTCATACGGCCTCGCCGCGCTTGTGCTGGCGCCCTATCTCGTGCGCTTCTTCCCCTCGCCCTTCGGGATTGCGCCGATTTACAATCCTGCGCATTGCTCGACAGATCTGCTGAACTTCGTGTTCCCGACCGACCCGAGCATGTTCTCGCGCGCGCAGCCAATGCGCTGGCTGAGAAAGCGTGTGACCTGGGGATGCGAACCCACCGCGTATCTCGGCCTGCTGCCAGTGGTGGCGCTTCTTTTCGCCAGCAACCGTCCGCGTTCGCCGCGCGAGCGGATGCTGCTCGCGATGGGGCTTGTCGTCGCAGTGGCCACCCTGGGCCCAGTACTTCATTTCAACAGCCGGGCATTGCTGCCACTGCCCTGGCTTTTTATGGTGCCGATCCCGTTGCTCAACAACGCCCTCCTGGCACGGTTCACGGCTTACCTGTTTCTTGTTTTCGCCACGATCACCGCGGTCTGGCTGGCGCGCCGCGAAGGACGCGCCGCGGGCCGCTGGGTGCTGTGCGGCGCAGCGCTCGTTAGCATCCTGCCGGCCTTCCCGCTGACGCCGTACGTCGCCAGCGACAATGTGCCGGCCTTTTTCAAAGAGGGAATGTACAAGCGGTATATCACGGCGAACGAGAACGTGTTGATCCTTCCCTTCGGTGCCTCGGGGTACGCCGTGCTGTGGCAGGCCGAAGCAAACTTCCACTTCAGGATCCCACAAGGCCTTCGCCTGCTCGCAAACACCATCCCGCTCGAATTCGCGCGATGGCCTATAGTGCCCGCGTTGGCTGACGACGATCCGTAGATTCCCGGGTACACCGCGCAGTTTGCGTCGTTCCTCGCAACCCACGGCATCCGGACGGTGTTGATCGACCCCAATGAAGAAAAGCGTTTCGCAGGATTGTTCGAAGGGGCCCGATGGCGCCGCAACGAGGTCGGCGGCGTCGCGCTCTATCAAATCGACCCCGGCGAATTGGCCGCGTTCAAATTCGCGACCGTCGAAGAAATGGCCACACGCTATAACCTCGACCGCTTCGCGTCCATTTTGCATGCCGCGCGCCTGGCGCTCGACGCGGGCTTAGCCCCTGAACATCTCGATGCGTTCGAATTGCGCAGCCGCGGCACGATAAGCACGGTCCTCGCGGGTCGTCCGGTGCGGCCGCAGCTTGCGCGCCACGCCGCGATGGCCAAGTTCCTCGACTCGCGCGTCTTCGCTCTGCTGCTCGGCCGTCTGGCGCGCCATACGTATATTCAGTATCGCGTGATGGCTGAACTGGGGCGGGCGCCCGCGGTCGGGCTGACTACTTCGGGCATATGGCTCAGCCCGTGGAGCGGCGACCGCGTGGCGATCGGTGTGGTCGGCGACCGTCAATCCGTTCGCGACGTGATCGCTAAATACGGCCCCGGCGCGGCTCAGGTCTTTTATCCCTATCCATTGGAATACGGAGCCGACAACGCAACGGCCGACGGACAGAATCTCCTGGTGATGGTTTTTCCGCGCTCCGCTCTCGCCGCGCTCGACCAAAGGGACGCCGCGGCCGCCCGGCCGCGCCCGCTCGGCGCGAATTAGGTCGGCGGCAGAACCAGGTCCTGGCCCTTCTCCGAGATGAGCACCGCGAGAATCTTTGCCGGCCGGGTCTTGCTCGCGTTGCGGGCGATGCGATGCGTATGAGCCGGGAGTTCGTACCAGGTCTGACCGGCGTGATAGGTGACCGGTTTGTCGGGATCGACCTGGCTCACCACCGAACCCTCCAGGACGTAGGCGACCGTCGAGCCCGGATGGCTATGCGGCGAGTTCCCGGCGCCCGGTGCGAATTCGACGACCACCATGCTGATCTGCTTGCCGGGCATGTCGGGCAAGTCGTGCTGCATGATCGGACGCACGGTGACGCCCTTGTCTCCAGCAATGGGGTTCGGAGCCTTTGGGTTGGTCTCGCCCGTGGCGGCGGCGCCTTCGGCAGCCTCCGCCAGAGCGATCGCGGCGAACAGTTGCGAGGCTATCGCTGCTGAGCCGGCAATCGTCTTCATCATGTGGCGGCGCGTAATCATCATGTGCACGCTCCTGGAGGTAAGATCGCACATTAAAAAGCCTTAAGCCGGGCCGATGTCAATTGCGCGCGGCCGGCTCCAGAACCAACTGGGTCTGGGTCACAATTGCAAGCAGGCGTCCCTGCGCATTGGTGATCCGCGTCTGCCAGACCATCGTGCGCCGCCCGCGATGCAAGGCTGCGCATTCGCCTGTGACGGTGGTGCCGACCGGCGCCGGGGCGATGAAATTGGTCTTCGACTCGATCGTCGTGGTTGTTGCGCCCTCGGGCAGATTGATCATCGTCGCATACGCGCCGAGCGAATCGGCGAACGCCATCACGGCTCCGCCATGCAGCACCGTCGGCAGGGTGCAGAGATCGTCGCGCACGGCCATCTCGGCCGTAAGGCGCTCGGGCGCCGCGGTCAGGACGCGGATGCCGAGCAGTTCCGCGAAAGGCATTTTTTTCGCTTCGATGGTGGCTAACGGATCCATCGCCATGTTCTCTCTTGCTGCGCGCCTTTCCGTTCTCTTCCGGACTTTGGCCGCCGCGGTGGCGCTGCGTCCTACCTCGCTACTCGTTCTTCCATTGCGGTTTGCGCTTTTGCGCAAACGCGAGCGGCCCTTCGATCGCGTCCTTGGACTTCCACAACCTCTCGGTGGCGAGAAACTTGTGCCGGCACGCCTCCTCCAGGCCCATCCCAAGCCCCGTCATCGCAGCTTCCTTGCTCGCCTGAACCGATATGGGCGAACATTCCATGATCTCGCCGGCCCATCGCTCCGCCGTCGCCATCAGCTCCTTCAGCGGCACGACTTCGTTGACCAGACCCCATCCATGAGCCTCGGCGGCGCTCAGATGCTTACCGGTAAGAATCATCCCCATCGCGATCTTGAGCGGGATATGTCGCGGCAGGCGATGGACGCCGCCGGCCGCAGCCATCAGGCCGACCCGCGGCTCGGGCAGACCCATGCGCGCGTGCTCGGCCGCGATGATGATGTCGCAGGCGAGCGCGATCTCGCATCCGCCGCCCAGCGCGAAGCCGTTGACCGCGGCGATGATCGGCTTGGTGATGTCGAAGCGCGAGGTGATGCCGGCGAAGCCGCCCTTGCTCATCTGCGGGCGCTCGCCGCGATGCTCGGCGGTCCATTTGAGGTCGTTGCCGGCGGAAAACGCGCGCTCGCCGGCGCCGGTCAGGATCGCGACCCACATCTCTCGGTCGGCCACGAAATCATCCCACACCTGGTCCATCTCCAGGTGACACGGCGGATGCAGCGCGTTCATGACCTCGGGGCGGTTGAACGTGATATAGGCCAGGTGGCCGCGCTTCTCGTACTTGATGAATTTGAGCTCCATCGTTTGCCTCGCTTTTTAGCGTTCCGCGTCTTCGAGCAGTTCGAAAAAGGCGTCGATACTCTGCATAAGCTGGCGGCGAATCTGCGCGCGCGTGCCTTCGATCAGATGCATCGCGATCCGTCCCGTGCTGCCGTCGTTAAGCCGCACCTGCGCGTCCTCGACGCCCGAGACGTCGCCCTGGGTAAAGACCCGCATCCCGTAAACCAGCGCGGCGCGCTCCGCAGCGCCCTTGACCAGCCGTAGCTTGCGCGGCATCGATTCCTCCTCCCTCGCCGACCAACGGCAGCGGTTATAGCACGAATGGCTTTGCGCCAGTCACCCGCATGCCCCACTGCGCCTGCGCGGGCGGAGTTGAAGTTGGCGGGCCCGATGCAGGAAGCTAGCCGCGGCGATCCGCCCGCGCCGGTCAGGCGGGGCTGCAATAGCGGCGGCGCCAGGCGAGGCGATTCGAAATGAATGGCGACGAATATCTCGAGCGCGTGCGCAAGCTTGTTCCCGGCTTTCGCGAGCGCACCGCGCTGACCGAACGCACCCGGCGTCTGCCCGACGAGAGCTGGGCGGATTTTCAGCGCGCGGAACTGCTGCGCGCGCTGCAGCCCACGCGATGGGGCGGGTTCGAGCTTCATCCGGCGGCTTTTTATCGCGCGGTCATGGAAGTTGGGGCGGCGTGCCCGTCAACCGGATGGGTGCTCGGCGTGCTCGGCGTCCATTCATGGCAACTCGCCGCGTTCCCCGAGCGCGCGCAACAGGATGTGTGGGGCGCGGACTCGACCGTCCAGGCCTCGTCCTCGTACGCGCCCACCGGCAAGATCGAGCGCGTCGAAGGCGGCTTCAAAGTGAGCGGGAGATGGTCGTTCTCGAGCGGATGCGATTTCTGCCACTGGGTGATTCTTGGCGGCGCGACGCGCAATCCCGACGGCACACCCGACGCGCGGAGCTACCTGCTGCCGCGCGCCGACTACGAGATCGACGACAACTGGCGCGTGATGGGGCTCAGCGGGTCGGGCAGCAAGGATATTGTGGTCAGCGGCGCCTTCGTGCCCGAATATCGCACGCACAAATTCCTCGACGCGTACAACCGCGACAATCCCGGCCAGGCGGTCAATCCGGGCGCGCTGTACAGGCTCGCGTGGGCGTCGGTGTTCGCCTACGCGATCGCGGCGCCGGCGGTGGGCGCCGCGATGGGCGCGCTGGATTGCTGGCGCGAGGGAAGCCGCGCGCGGCGCACCGCCTACGACCACAAGATGGTCGCCGAGGATCCGTTCGCGCAGATGCGTCTGGCGGAGGCCGCCTCAGCGGTGGACGCCGCGGGGCAGCGGATGCTCGACACGTTCGACGAGATGATGCGCCTTGCCGCGGAGGGGCGCGAGATAGGCGTCGCACGGCGCGCGCGGCTGCGCTGGGACGCGGCCAACGCGGTGCAACTGAGCGTGCACGCGGTTGACCTGATGTTCGAGTCGAGCGGCGGGCGCGCCATTTTCCAGGACAATCCGATCCAGCGTTACTTCCGCGAAGTGCACGCGATGCGCGCCCACGCGCTCAACAATCCGCAGCGCGCCGGGCGAACCTTTGCGATGGCCGATATGGGCACCTTCATCAACGAGCGCGGCTTCCCGGCCGACATTTTCGTTTGAGCACGCGTTGCGGGAGTTCAATACTTCTATGGAGACGATCATTGTCGCGCGGTGGCAGGGTTGGTCCGGCAAGGGAATCGAGCATACCGTCCTCAGATGCACCGATAACTCGAATAGCGCGGACGGGGTCGTAATCGGTATCGCCGAGGGCGAGAATTTCGCGGCCACCTATCAAATTCGATGCAACGCCTCGTGGACTCCGGAGCACGCGTCGGTCGAGATTGTTGGTGAGCGACGCCAGGCGGAATTCGCAAGCAACGGTCGCGGGCAATGGACCGACGGGTCGGGCAATGCTCTGCCCGCGCTCGACGGCGCGATCGATATAGACCTTTCGGTGAGCCCGGTTACCAACACCCTGCCGATTCGTCGCCTGAACCTGACCAAAGGAAGTTCCGCAGAAATCCGGGTCGCATACGTGCACTTCCCCGACCTCGCGATCGTATGCGACCCCCAGCGGTACACCTGCCTCGAGCTGCTGCGTCGCTACAGATACGAATCGCTGGACAGCGACTTCGTCCGCGAGATTGAGGTTGACGAGAACGGTCGGGTTGTTACCTATCCGGGCCTGTTCAAACGTCTTGTCTGAGTTTTAAACCTCAACCTTTTACCGCTGCCCGATTATCGTGAACGGACATGAACTGTCGGAAGCTCGGACGGATCCGACCTCGGGCGGCTGGTATGACGCGTCGGGCGAGGAGAATGGCGACAAGTGCGCGTGGACGGTCGGTGCGCCGTACGTGACCTTCAGCAACGGCACCATCTGGAAAATCCAGGGATTGTGGTCCAACGCGGCCTATAACTCAGGCACCGGCTATCCAAACAGCCGCGGTCAGGACGGCTGCCTCAACGGGCCATAGAGCCTGACTTGTATCTCGCAACTCCCGGGAACCGTCGCGCGCCGCCGCCGCTCGCCGCGGGCTTCAAGTTGACTTCGATGCCCGATGATGACGAAATTCTGCGCGATGGAACCGCGCCTCGTTTTCGTCGTCGCTCTCGCTGTCGCGCTTGGCGGATGCGGTGTCGCCTATCAGGCCTCGACCGAGATGCGGGCCTCGCGCATGCAGCGCGACCTCAAGGTCGGCGAGAGCACCGTGGAAGTGCACAATCAGTGGGGCGAGCCCGATATCCGCCAGGATGCCGATCAGGACACGCAAATCTGGAGTTATGCCAAACGCTCCAACACCAATGACGTCGCTGCCACCCTGCTCTACACCAACACCAAGGAAGGCGATTCGGGGGAATTCGTTGACTTGACTTTCGTGGACGGCAAGCTGACTTCGTGGAAGGAAGCGACCCATACGATGCCCTCAAAGACGGGCGGCCCCGGTCTGAGTTTCGGCGTGCGCGGTCCCGGCTCGACTACCGGCAACAAACGCCACTACTAGGCCGGTTGGACGAGGATACCCGCCCGCATCATTCCGCGGCTTTTAATACTCCTTGTTCGTCCGAAGCAAACCGGCATCGGGTCTCCCTCCTGCCGCGCGGCGCTTTGACCGGACGAGTTCGCCCGAATTCGGTGGTAAAACCGTGAATTGGGACCGCCTTTAGGCTCGGCTGGCGATGAGGATGTTGCATGGCGACCGAACCATCGTGTCTAATCTCTAACGGAACACGGAAGGCGTGTAATCGCAAGGGACGCCTAGTCATCGACACTGAGGGCGGTAGGCTGGCGAAGAATTGATCCGATGGCGACGGCAAAGAAGACTTTCGAATCAATTCTCTTGGACCGTTCCTGGGTATCCGAACAGGACCTGGAACGCGCGCGCCAGCGCAAGAAGCCGGGGCAGGACCTCGCCGACGTGCTGGTCGATATGGGGGCGCTCGAGCCGCAGCGACTGGCGCGGGCGCTCGCGCAGGAATACTGGCTGCCCTTTCAAGCCCATGTCGACGAGCATGCGATCGATTCGGCGTTGCTCGGCAAAGTGCCGATCAATTACGCCAAGAAAAACGGCGTCCTGCCGCTTAGCGGCGACGGCCATAGCGTGACTGTCGCGATTTCCGACCCGGCCAACTACGAGCCGCTCGACGACCTGCGCATGCTGTTCGGGATGCCGGTGCATCCGGTGGTCGTGCCGACCGAAGTGCTGACCGACGCGATCAATCGCTCGTACGACCAGGCCACCACCACGACCGCGCAGGACCTGATGATCGACCTCGAAGAGGATCGCCTGGACGTCGTCGCCAACGAACTCGCGCAGGAGCCGCTCGACCTCCTCGACTCCGACGACGCTGCGCCGATCATCAAGCTGGTCAACGGCTTGCTCTCGCAGGCGGTCAAGGACCGCGCGAGCGACATCCACGTCGAGCCGTTCGAGCGCGAGCTGATGGTGCGATTCCGCGTCGACGGCATGCTCTACGACGTGATCTCGCCGCCCAAGCGCTTTCAGCCGGCGATAACCTCACGGGTCAAGGTCATGGCTGGCCTCAACATCGCCGAAAAGCGCCTGCCGCAAGACGGACGCATCCGCCTGCGCGTGGCCGGCCGCGACATCGACATCCGCGTCTCGACCATTCCGACCGCCTTCGGCGAGCGGATTGTGCTCCGCCTGCTCGACCGCGCGCAGGCACTGGTCGATCTCAATCTCGATCGGCTCGGCTTCACGGGCGACAACCTGGCGCGTATCGATCGGCTGATTCGCCAAAGCCACGGCATCATTCTGGCGACCGGACCTACCGGATCGGGCAAGACCACTTCGCTCTATGCCTGTCTCGCGCGGATCAATTCCCCCGAGAAAAACATCATCACGATCGAAGACCCGATCGAGTACCAGTTGCGCGGCATCGGCCAGATGCAGGTCAATCCGAAGATCGAACTCACTTTCGCAAGCGGCCTGCGCTCGATCCTGCGCCAGGACCCTGACGTGATCATGGTCGGCGAAATCCGCGACAGCGAAACCGCCGAAATCGCGATCCACGCGGCGCTGACCGGCCATCTGGTCTTCTCGACCCTCCATACCAACGACTCCTTCGGCGCGCTGACCCGGCTGGTCGACATGGGAATCGAGCCGTTCCTGGTCTCCTCGTCGATCCTGGCGGTAGTCGCGCAGCGCCTGGTTCGAATGGTCTGCCCGACCTGCCGCGAGCCTTACACGCCGACCCCCGCCGAACTCACACGCATCGGGGTGCATCCCGAGGACCTGAAGGGCCCGCTCTACCGTCCGTCGGCCAACGGATGCCGCGCCTGCCGCAATACCGGATACCGCGGCCGAACCGCCATCCAGGAGCTGATGCTGATGGACGACGAGGTTCGCACGCTCGTGATGCAGAAGGCGGACGCGGCGACGATCCGGCGCGCCTGCACCTCGCGCGGGATGAAGCTCCTGCGCCAGAACGGCGCCGAGCGTGTGCTGCAGGGCGAGACCACCGTCGAAGAGCTGTTGCGCGTGACGCAGGAAGATATTCTGTAGGCGCCCCGGCGTTCTAAAGTTCAGCAGCGATGCCTGTTTTCGCCTATCGCGGATTGGCCGCCAATGGCCGCTCGGTGACCGGCGTCGTCGATGCCGACAGCGTGCGCACCGCGCGCGGCAAGTTGCGCGATCGCGGCATCTTCCCCACCGAACTCGCCGAAGCGGAGCAGGCGGTCAGGCGCAGCCTGAGCGACTACCTGCCCTCTTTCGGCCGGCGCATCCCGCCCTCCGAACTTTCCCTCCTGACGCGCCAGCTAAGCTCGCTGCTTGGCGCCGGCGTGCAGCTGGTTGACGCGCTCGCCGCGCTTGCCGATCAGTCGGCGCGGGCGGTGACCAAACGTCTGCTCTCGCAGATCCGTGAGCGCGTACGCGAGGGAACATCGCTCGGCGACGCGCTCGCGGCCCATCCTGACACCTTTTCCGACCTGTACATCGGGATGGTGCGGGCTGGCGAGGCGGCCGGAGCGCTCGAAACCGTGCTCAACCGCGTAGCCGATTTCAGCGAGAGCCAGGCCGAGTTCAAGGCCAAGGTGACCCATGCGCTGACCTACCCGATAATCATGGTCTGCGTCGGCAGCGCGATCATGTTTTTCCTGATGGGTTACGTGGTCCCCCAGGTCGCGACCATCTTCCAGCAGAACAACGCCGCGCTGCCGCTCCCCACGGTCATCCTGATTGCGATCTCGAATTTCGTTTCGAACTATTGGATGGTCCTGCTGCTGGCAATCGCCGCAATCGTCGCCGCCGTGACGTACGCGCTCTCGACGCGGCGCGGACGGCGCCTTTATGACACCTGGCTCCTGCGGATACCGTATATCGGCGGCACGGTGACGCGAGTACTGTGCGCGCGTTTTTCACGCACACTCGCGACGATGCTGCAAAGCGGCGTACAGTTGCTGCCCGCACTCGCCTCGGTCAAGCACGTGATTACCAACGCGCTGCTCGCCGACACCATCGAGCAAAGCCGCACCTCGATTCGCGAGGGACACGGGATGACTCATCCGCTCGCCCAGAGCGGGCTGTTCCCGCCGCTCTTGATCGAGATGATCCGCGTGGGCGAGCGCACGGGCGAGGTCGAGTCGATGCTCGAGCGGGTGGCCGACACCTATGAGCGCGAGGTCGAGCGCTCGCTCAACCAGTTGACGACGCTGCTGGAACCCCTGATGACCTTGGCGATGGCGGGGATTATCCTGTTCATGATGCTGGCGATCCTGCTGCCGATATTCCAGTTGAACCAGTTGATGAAATGACCAAACGGGGGCGCACGTTTATGGATTCAATGCCGCGGCGGCGCAGGTTCGCGCCGGGCTTCACGCTGATCGAGATCATGGTGGTGATCCTGATTCTCGGGCTCCTCGCCACGATCGTGGTGCAGAGCCTCAGAGGCGCCACCGACAAGGCCAAGCGCACCAAGGCCCAGGCCGACATCTCCGAGCTGAAGACAGCGCTCGACCGCTATTATCTGGACAACGGCTACTATCCGACCAGCGACCAGGGCCTGACGGCGCTGGTCAGTCCGCCGACCGGCGGCCGCCAGCCCGCCAACTACGAGCAGGGCGGCTACATCGAAAAGATTCCGCTCGATCCGTGGGGCACCTCCTACTTCTACCAGAGCGACGGCAACGCCTACGTGCTCAAATCGTTCGGCGCCGACGGCAAGCCCGGAGGCACCGGCAAGGACGAGGATATCGACGGCAGTTCGTCGTGAGCCGAATCCGTTTCAAGCTCGCGCTGGCGGATGACCGTCCGCCGGCCATTCGTCCGCGGCGCGGCGCGAGTCCTACCCGGCACCCCGCGATGCGCGCCGCTTCCGGCTTCACCCTGCTCGAAATCGCGGTCGTCATCTTCATCATGGGGCTGGTAATGACGCTCGCGATCCCCTACCTGGGAGGTTTCCACGGCGCGCAGCTCAAGAGCGAGTCGCGCCGCCTGGCCGGCAGGGCCAATTATCTTTACGACCAGGCCTCGATCGAGAAGGTCATCTACAAGATGACCTTCGACCTCGACAACAACAGCTACTTCGTCATGCGCCTGGATCCCTATGCGCCTCAGCCTCAGTTCATTCCCTATAGCGGGTCCTGGGGTTTCCAGGTCGCGATGCCGCCAGGGCTGAAGCTCCGCGACGTCTCGGTCGAGGGCATCGGCGGCGTAAAGATTGGCTCGATTAGCTGCCAGTTCTACCCCGACGGCTACGTGGACGCGACGGTGATCCACATCGTCACGGTCTCGGGCGAGGTCATGACGCTCAGTTTCAATCCGCTGACCGGCAACGTCGCGATCGAAAGCGGCGACCTGCCGCCGATACGGGCGCTCGCGGCGAATCAATGAGCGCCTCTTTCACGCGCGCCGCGCAGGATTGCGCCGGTGTCCCGAAGCTGCGCAAAGAGATCGCGCGCGCCGCCGGCCGCGGCTTCACCCTGCTCGAGGTTCTGATCGCGATCGCCGTGCTTGGCATCGCAATGCTCGCGCTGCTGTCGCTGGAGCATCAGGACCTTCAAAGCGTTGTGCGCGGACAGGAAATGACGCGCGCGGCGATGCTCGCGCAGGCGGTGATGACGCAGGCCGAGCTGGAGCGCTTTCCGCCGCTCGGCACCAGCAGCGGCAACTTCGACCAGATGTATGCCGGCCAGTATCCCGGTTTCCGTTGGACCCGCTCCGTCGAACCGTCGGGAAACTTCCCCGATCTGCGCAAAGTCGAAATCCACGTCATTTACGGCCCGCGCCTGGGCCGCGACTACGGGCTGGTCGAGTTCCTGCACAATCCGGTGCCGCAGTTAGCGACGCCGCAGAGTCAGGCGCCGCAGAACCCGGCGCTGCAGGGCTCGCAACCGCCGGCGGAAGCGCCCGGCGCGGCGCCGGTGGATTGAAGATGCCGGCGGGACGCGAATTGAAAATGTCCGCACGCTTGGCCCACGGCCGCCCTGCGCTGCTGCCGCCCTGCCGCTCGCTGAGCCGCGGCTTCACGCTCATCGAGATCATGCTCGCGGTGGCGATCCTCGGGGTGATCATGGTGATTCTCGCGGGCTCGTTTCATGCCGTGGCTGCGGGCAAAACGCACGCCGAAGGCCGCCTGCTGAGCAACCGGGAAGCGCGCGCGGTGCTGGCTCAATTGACCAACGAGCTGCACGGCGCGGTCCAGACGCCGCTCATCGCGAGCCACGTGCTGCTGGTCGGGCAGGGACGGATGCTGAACGGCGCGCCGTTCGACAACCTGATCATCTCGACTCTCGACCCCGGCCATCGCCGCAGCATCAGCACTTTCGGCGCCGAGGAGATGATTTCCTATACCGGCCAGGCCAACCCCGATCACCAGGGATGGTACATGCTGATGCGCCAGCAGCAGAGCGCGCTGCTCGGCGCCACCGCAGGCATCAGGGTTCCACCGCCGATGGTGCTCGCGGCCAACGTACTGTCGTTTCACGTGCGCTTTTTCAACGGCAACATCTGGCTGGAGAACTGGAACTCAGGGAGCCTGCCTCCCGGTATGCAGCTTCCGCAGGCAATCGCGATCGACCTGGTGCTGGCAGGTCCCGGCGGCGCGCCGTTAGAGCTCGCGACCCAGATCACCCTGCCGATGGCGTTCACGCAATGGTAGGCGCGGCAAAAAAGAGCGAACGCGGCGTCGCCCTGCTGGTCACCATGATGGCGCTCGCGCTGATGACGCTGCTGGTGATGGACTTCACCACCTCGGCCTCGCTCGGCTATCGCTCGGCCGCGGGCCAGGCCAACGAGCTGCGCTCCGAGTACCTCGCGCGCTCGGCGATAAGCGTAGGGCTCTCGCTGCTGTCGACGGACGCACAGCAGGATGCGCTCGCCAAGACTCCGCACGACGGACTGGACGAGCCGTGGGCGCAGCCGTATCCGCCAGTGCCGCTGGGCGGCGGTATCGCGCAGGTATCGATCGTCGACGAGGCACGTAAGATCGACATCAACCTGCTCCTCAACCCGCGCACCGGGCAACCTAATCCCGTCTATCTTGGGATCCTCGAGCGCCTGTTTACCATCATCGGGGTATCCCCGGCCCTCATTCCGGCCATAGTTGACTGGCTTGACCCGGATAGTATCGAATCACCCGGGGGGGCCGAGGCCGACTACTATCTGGCGCTGATACCGCCGTACGAACCCCGCAACGGCCCGATGCCCACGATTGGCGATCTCAGGATGATTCGGGGAGTGGACGACGCGATCTTTTTCCGGCTGCAACAGTTTCTGACCGCCGCGCCCGAGCCGCGCGTGAACATCAACACCGCGCCGCCCGAGGTTATCGCGGCGCTGTTGCCCGAGTTGTCCAACAATATCTCGATGGTGAAGGAGATCGTCCAGGCCCGAACGGTGCAGCCGTTCCTGATGGTCACCGACGTCGGCAACCTGGCCGGAATCGGTGACGCCGGCCAGCCGCTGATGAAGCTCATCACGACGCGCTCGGCCTATTTCACGATTACCGGCGTCGGCGCTTTCGCCAATTCGCGCCGGCGCATCACCAGCGTCTTTCGCCGCAACGCCAACGGCACCTCGATGCTGGCGAGCTGGCAGGAAGGCTGACCCCCGATGGCTCAACGCATACTCGCCATCGAGATCGCGGGCGACGCGGTGCGCGGCGCGCTCGGCGAGCGGAGCTGGAATTCGCTGGCGATGCTCGACGTGGTCGAAGAGCGGCGCGGAGCGGACGAGGCGGACCTCGCTCCGGCACTCGCGCGCCTGCTTGACGGCGCGGGCAAGCCCGATTTGGTCGTCAGCGCGCTGCCCGGCGAGCTGGTGGTCAAGCGGATGCTCTCGCTGCCGTTCAAAGACCAGCGGCGGCTGACGCAGACCGTGCCCTTCGCGCTGGAGGAGCATCTGCCCGTCGGCGTTGACGAGTCGGTGGTTGCTTTCACCCGCGTCGGCCAGGAAGACGGCAAGACGCTGGTGATGGCCGCGATGGTGCGCAAGGATGACCTGCGCCATCATCTGGACTTGCTCGCCCGCGCCGGGATAAATCCGAGCACGGTTACATTGAGCGCGCTCGCGCTCGCCGCCCTGCTCGCGCGCGTGCGCAACGGGAACGGTGGTCCGCATCTGCTGGTCGACCTCGACCAGAGTTCGACCTCGATGGTGTTGCTCGACAATAGCGGGATGCCGCGGGCGATCCGTACGGTCGTGACTGGTGGCGGCGCCGCCGCCAACGGAGCGCCGGCGCCCGGCGCTGCGGCGATCCTGGGCGCCGTGCGCCAGACACTGCTCGCCCATGCCTCGGATCATGAACAACCCGAGTTGGTGCTGACCGGGCCGATGGCGGCGGCGCCCGACGTGCGCCGGCGAATGGCCGAGGCGCTCGCGGTGCCGGTTCATACGCTCGATGAATTCAACTGCGCAGCGCTGCTCGGGCCGCTCTCCGCGCGCTCGACGCGGTTTGCTGGATGCCTCGCGATGCTGCTCGGCGAAACGCCGGGCGCAGCGGTCGAACTGCTCAACTTCCGCCAGGGCGAGTTCGCCTTTCGCGGCCGTACCGGCAGCCTGCGCCCATGGCGTACGAGCTTTATGCTGGCGGGCGCAGCCGTTGCTGCGATCGCACTGCATGTCGGGATCAAGGTCTCCTACAACCTCCGCCAGCTCTCAGAAATAAACCGCGAGATCGCAGCGATTGCAGCGCCGGCGCTCGGGCCCGGCGTCTCCGGGGCGGATGCCAGGGAGCAACTGGCCGCGCAGGTCGCCGCGATGGAGAAGCAGTTGCATCTGATGGGCGGGGCCGGCGCTTCGGCGTCGCCGCTCGACACGCTGCTTGCGCTCTCTCGCGCGCTGCCGCCCCATCTCGGTGCACAGATCGTGGATTTCACGCTCGATGAAGGCACGATCAAGCTCGATGGCCTGGCCGACTCATTCGCGACCGTCGACCGGGTCAAGAAGGCGCTCGACATGAGCGAGTACTTTCGCGATATCCAGGTCACGCATGCGACCGCCGGCTCCGACCCGAGCAAGGTGGAGTTCCGGCTGACCGCGACGATCCGCGGCGAGATGTTGGAATAAGGAACGGCTATGCTCGGCGGGATGCGAAAAGTCGTCGGGGAGCGCATGCGCGCTATCGGCGCGCGCCTCTCCCCCATGTCCGGTGCGGCCAGGGCGCGCCTGCGCGAGGCGCTCGCTCCGGCGCTCGCGGCCGCGCGCGGACGCTACCAGAAGCTCGAAGCGCGCGAGCGCCTCCTGGTGCAGGTCGCAGGCGTGGTGCTTGCGCTGTTTGTCGCGTTCAACTTTGTGTTCCTTCCGATCCAAGGCGCGATCGGCGGGCTCGGCGATCGGATCCAGGCGCGCCAGCACGACGCGGTCGACGTCGCGCACCTGATGCGTGCGTATCAGCGTCTGCATGTCGATCTGGCCACGATGCGCTCGCGGACGGTCGCGGGGAGCGGCGACTTCTCGCTCTTCTCGGTGGTCGAGCAGGCGCTGACGCGCGCGCCCGGCAAGGACAAGATCGGATCGATCACGCCGGCCGACAAAACCCTTCCGGGCGGCATGAAACAGTACGCCGTCGAACTCAAGCTCAACGGGCTCAGCCTTCCGCAGGTGGTCGATACGCTGTATGGGCTGGGCGCGATGAACGTTCCCGTGACCGTATCGACCCTGCATATCGCGCGGCGCTCGCAGGATCCGCATACCTTCGATGTCGAGATGACCTGCGTCGCGCTGGGCCGCAGTGGCTGACGGCCTGGCGAACCGGCTGGGCGGTTTCGCGCGCGCGCATCGCGGCGCGATCGTCTACTCGGCCTTCGGCGCCGCCGTGTTTATCGCTTCGTTGGCGGCGACTTTCCCCTACGCGGCGACCCTGACGGCGCTGCTACGACCGCTCAGGATCGGCTTCAGTTCCTCGGGCCAGGGCATCAGTCTGCCGCTTGGCGCGGCGCTCAGCGACGTGCGCCTGGTCTCGCTCGCACCGGCGGCGCCGTTCGAGATCGAAAGCCCCGGCGTGACGCTCGCACCCGCGCTCGGCGCGCTGATGCTTGGCGAGCCCGGCGTGCGCGTGCATGCGCAACTTTACGGTGGCGCGCTGCGCGCGACGGTCTATCGCCGCGGCACGGGCATCGGTCTCAGTTTCAAGCTGAGCGACATGGGCCTTGCGCAGGTGGCGGCGATGCGCGGTCTTGGCGGTAATGTGATCGGGCGGATCTCCGGCGGCGGATGGGCCGAAATGGTGGCGAACGGTACGGGTGCGGCCACCGGCGAACTCGAGTTCCGCACCGCCAATCTCACGATCCGGGTGGCCGAGGGTTTTGCGCCGATCCGCCTCGGCAAAGTCGAAGGCTCGCTCAAGCTCGCGCCCGGCGGCCCGCTCAGGGTGAACAAGGTGAGCGGCCACGGCCCCGACGGCGAGATCGAAGGGCACGGGACGATCCGCCTGGAACCCAACGCAGCACAAAGCCAAATCAATCTGGTGTTCACGATCACGCCGTCAGCGCAAGGGCGAACGCGCCTGGGCGTGCTGTTCGGACTGCTGCCCCATCCTCCGGACGCCCGCTCCTACCTGCTGAGCGGGCCGCTTCTGACCCCGTCGATCAGTTGAGCGCACGCAGGTTCTTGCCCGCCTCGCCCGCCCGCCGACGCGTCCGCGGACGGTTTCACTCCGGAACCGCCGCCAGGAAATCCTCGATCGCCTGGTGGAAGCGCGGATCGGCCGGAAGCGTCACGTGGTCGGCACCTTCCAGCAGGGCCACGCGCGCGTCGCGGAACCATTCGGCGAGCGGACGCGGATCGCCGGCGATCGCATCCTTGTCGCCCGTCGCGATTAACACGGGCTGCGGCGCGCACCCGAGTTTTTCGTGGTCGAGCACGGACTCGGCGTCGGTCGTCTCCTCGGCGCCGATACAGGCCGCGAGCGCGCGCAAATCCTTGCCGTTACGCTCGGCGCCGCGTCTGAACCGCCGCGCGAGCACATCCTCGATGACCGCAGGATCCTCGGCCAGGAGCGCGGCCGCGATACGATGGCGCTGGCCGGGAACCGCGATCTGGCCGCCCTCGCCATAGCCGCCGAGCACGACCGCGCAGAGGCGCTCGGGATCGCGCATCAGCACCTCGAGCGTGATCCGCCCGCCCATCGAGTAGCCGACCATCCGGGCGCGCGCGATCTTCAGATAGTCGAGCAGCCCGACGGCGTCGGCGCGCATGTTCGCAAGACCGTACTTCGCGGGATCGTGCGGCTTGTCGCTGCGACCATGCCCGCGCGCGTCGTACGCGACCACTCGCCATCGTCGCGCGAGCCGTTCGACCATCCCGGTCCTCACCCAGATCTCCTCGGTGCTCGAGCCGAAGCCGTGAATCATCAGCACGGGAGCGCCGCGGCCCTGGTCGAGGTAATGAATCTTGAGGCCGTTGGAATGAAAGAAAGGCATCGGTATGGCAACGCGCAGCCGGCGCTCAAGACCGATCATATAGTTCGCGCCGCCTTGGCCCGGCAACCGTCGCGGCGACTTGCGCAGGCAAGCGCGATAACGGCAGAATCGCGGCTGACCGCAACTAAACGGCGCCGGAAAGCGGATGTCACCACAAAACAAGAAGCTCGGACTGCATCTTTCGGTCGTCTCCTCCCTCTTCGGTTCGCTGGGCAAGCTCTCGCAGGAGGCCGAAGCGCTCGGCTACGGGTCATTGTGGGTTGCCGAGGTCGCCGGCCCCAATGCGTTCGTTGCGCTCGCGCCATGCGCGATGGCGACCAGGCGCGTCGACCTCGCGACCGGCGTGGTGCCGATCCAGATTCGCACTCCCGGCGTGCTCGCGATGGAGACGCTCGCGCTCAACGAACTTTCGGGCGGCCGCGCAATCGCCGGCCTTGGCGTCTCGAGCCCGGTGATCGTCGAGCGCTGGCACGGCGCGTCGTACCAAAAGCCGGTGACCGCGATGCGCGAGTGCGTGCACATCATGCGCGAATTGTTCACCAACGGGCGCTGCAAGTTCGAGGGCAAAGTTTACAAGTGCGACTTCCGCTTGAGCCTGGTCACGAACGCGCCGCGTCCGCCGCGGATTTATCTGGCCGCGCTCAACCCGCCGATGCTCCGGCTTGCGGGCGAAGCCGCCGACGGCGTCCTGCTCAACTACTCGCCGGCCGACGCGGTGCCCGCGATGGTGGCCGAGGTGCGGGCAGGCGCCGCGCGGGCCGGGCGCAATCCGGCCGAGGTCGATATCGCGATCTACCTTCGCATGTGCGTCACCGAGGACGAGGACAAGGCGCTGGAATCGTTCAAACGCGAGCTTGCGGGCTACGCGTTCGTTGACGCGTACAACGCGATGTTCGCGCGCTATGGGCTGAGCGATCAGTTCGCCGAGGTGCGCAAGCTCTGGCGCGAGGGCAAGCGCGACGACGCGTACAAGGCGCTGAGCGACGCCGACATGCGGCGGATCGGCGCGTTTGGCGCGGCGAAAAACGGCGCCGACTTCGTCGCGAGCTTTCGCGCGGCCGGCGTCAATCATCCGGTCATCTTTCCGATCGGTCCCGGACGCAGCGCCGAACGCGACTTTCAGAACACGATGCGCGCGATGGCGGGCGCCTAGCGCCCGCGCCCGCCGCGCTCGACAGTTCGTTGCACAGGAGTTCTGCAGCCGATGGGATATCCGTACAAGATCATTCTCTGTCCGGTGGATTTCGACGACAATTCGATGGCCGCGCTCGCGCATGCGCGCCGGCTCGCGATCGACATGGGCGCAACGATCCATCTGCTGCACGTGCTGCCGATCCTGCCGATGCTCGCCGATCACGGGGTCGGAATCGGTACAGACGAGCAAGTCGAGCAGCAGGCCAGGATCAAGCTGAAGGAGGCCGCCCGCAGGCGGCTTACCCGCGTGCCCGCCGAGCTCCACACTCGCATCGCGTTTGTCTCGGAGGTCCCGAAGAACATCCTCGCCTCGGCGCGCGACCTCAACGCCGACCTGATCGTCATGGCGACGCACGGGCGCACCGGCGTCAAACATCTGTTCTTCGGCAGCGTGACCGAGGCCGTGGTGCGCAACGCTTCCTGCCCCGTTTTGACCCTGCGATTTGCGCAAGCGGCCGCCGAATCCCAGCCGCAGGCGGCCAAGGCGCAGGCGTCCGCGCCGGCCGCGGCCGGAAAGAAAAAATCGGATGCTTCGCGCTAGAGCGCATCCGCAAAGGCGTTGCGCTCGCGATCACATCGAAATCCGACGGTATCTGCGGCGGCCATCGCGGCAGTCGCGATGTGGCTTGCGGCCATACTGATCGTCGTCCTGCCCGCGACGCCCGTTAGCGCGCGCGGCGGAAAAAAAAGCTTCATGCTGACCGTCGAGAACAAGCGCATCGACATCGGCCTTGGTCTGCGCTACGACGCGTGGACCTACGACGGAGCGGTGCCGGGACCGGTACTGCGCGCGCGCCAGGGCGACGAAGTGACGATCCGGCTCGTCAACCCGACCGCGATGGCGCACGGGATCGACGTGCACGCCGCGGAGCTTGCGCCCAAGGTCCACTTCTCGGCGCAGAGCGGCCAGCGCAATTTGAGCTTCACCTTTCGCGCCCGCGTTCCCGGCGCGTTTCTCTACCAGTGCAGCGCCATCCCGACGCTCTCCCACGTGGCCAACGGAATGTACGGAATGATGATCGTCGATCCTGCCAGGGGGTGGCCGGCGGCTCATGAAGTGATGATCGTGCAGGGCGAATTTTACGGCGTCCCGGACAAAAACGGGCTGGTCGCCGGCGACAGCCGCAAGGAGATGGAAGAGCGGCCCGACTTCGTGGTGTTCAACGGGATGGTGGACCGCTACGTCGAGCATCCGATTCCGATCAAGGTCGGCGAACTGGTGCGGGTCTTCTTCGTAAACGCCGGCCCCAACCTGACTTCGACGTTCCATGTGACCGGCGTTATCTTCGATTCGTTCTATCGCGGAGGCAATCCGGCCGACGCGATGCACGGCTTGGCGAGTTTCGAGGTCGGGCCCGGCGACGGCGCGGTCTTCGAATTCCGCGTCCACGAGGCGGGCGACTACGAGTTTATCGACCACGCGCTCGCGCGAACCACCAGGGGCGCCCAGGGAGTGTTTCGCGCCGCGCCGTAGCGCCACTTGCCACCCGCCGGTCCGTCCACGGCGGCACTTGCCGCCCGCGCACGCCGCATGCTAACGACCGTGGTAAGCGGCAACATCCGGCGCCGACCTGCAAGGAAGACATGGTCAAAATAATACTTCAGCTCTATCCCGTGATTCCCGCAGCCAGCGAAGAGGAGCGCGCCGCGCTGCGCCCGATCGGGCGCCATCGCGAACGCTACCACGAAACGCTGCTCGGATGGCATGACATCATCAAGGCCGCCGACGAAATGGGGCTGTGGGGCGCGGCCACGATCGAGCATCACTTCTGGTCGGAAGGCTACGAGGTCGGGCCCAACCCGGGCGTGCTCAACGCCTACTGGGCCGCGATCACCAAGAAAATCCGCGTCGGCCAGATGGGTTACGTGATGAGCACGCAGCATCCGCTGCGCGTCGCCGAGGAGACCGCGATCCTCGACCATCTCTCCAATGGGCGCTTCTTCGTCGGTTTCGCGCGCGGCTACCAGTCGCGATGGACCAACGTCATCGGACAGCATCTCGGCACCCGCGCGACCACCTCGCCGTCCGCCGCCAAGGTCGATCCGGCGCGTCTGTTCGGCAAGGATGTAGCCAAGAAGGACGTGGACGACGACGACATCAATCGCCGCATCTTCGAGGAAGAGATCGACATCGTCGTGAAGGCGTGGACCGAGGAGAGCATCGAGTACAAGGGTTCGGCTTGGCAGATTCCCTTCCCGTATGAGCGCGGCGTGGACGATTGGCCGCTCGGCAAGATCGGCGTGACTGCGCGCCTGGGCGCGCACGGCGAGGTTGACGCCGAGGGTAACACGCGGCGCGTATGCGTGGTGCCGTCGCCCTACACGCGGCCCCATCCGCCGGTTTTCGTCGCCACCGCGGGCTCGCCCGAGAGCGCCGAGTACGCGGCGAGGCGCGGCTTTATCCCGCTCTATTTCACCTCGCTCGACACCGCGCTCACCCTGGGCAACGCCTACGTCAAGGAGACCAACCGCATCGGCCGCCCGATGGCGCTTGGGCAGAACCAGGCGCTGGTCCGGATGCCGCATATCGGCGACACGATGGAGAAGGCGCACGAGTCGATCATGAAGTACGACTCGGACATCTTCCGCAATTTCTATGCGGCGATGGGCCGGCACAAGGTCGAGATGAGTGACGTGGTCAAGGCGACCACCAAGTTCGGACTATGGGTGCCGGGCACGATCGACAGCGTCCGTGCCAAGCTCGTCGAGGAGTACAAGCGCTTCCCCTCCGAGTACCTGACCCTGATTTATCATTACGCACAGATGCCGAAGGAAGAGGTGCTGCGCCAGTTGCACATCTTCATGAAGGAGATCAAACCCGCGCTCGACGAGCTGGCGGAGTATCCGGCGGAGCCGTCGGTGGCCGCGGCGGGCGGAGGACAGTAGTCTCGCCCGGAAGCTCGCTGAAGAACCTCTCCCTTCAGGGGAGAGGCGTCGGGGGGAAGGGAAGGCAGGAAAGGTGAGGTTACTTGATCGGTTCGCCGCCGACCTTGCCCGGGCGGTTGGCGATAACCTCGTCGATGATCCCGTATTCGACCGCCTGCGTCGCATGCATGAAGAAATCGCGGTCGGTGTCCTTTTCTATGCGCTTCAGGCCCTGGCCGGTATGGTTGGTCAGGATGTTGTTCAGGATCTCGCGCAGCCGCAGCGCCTCGCGCGCCTGGATTTCGATATCGGTGGCCTGGCCCTCGAAGCCGCCCGAGAGCTGGTGAATCATGATCCGCGAGTGCGGCAGCGCGTAGCGCCGTCCCTTGGCGCCCGCCGCCAGCAGCACCGCGCCCATGCTCGCCGCCTGTCCCACGCACAGGGTTGACACCGGCGGTTTGACGAACTGCATCGTGTCGTAAATCGCCAGGCCTGCCGTGACCGACCCGCCAGGTGAATTGATGTACATGTTGATCTCGCGCTCGGGATCCTCGGATTCTAGAAACAGGAGCTGCGCCGTGACCAGGTTGGCGGTCTCGTCATGGATCGGACCGCCGAGGAAAACTATCCGGTCCTTCAGCAAGCGTGAAAAAATATCATAGGCGCGCTCGCCGCGGCCGGTCTGCTCGACCACCATTGGAACCAAAAGGCTGCTCATACGCTTAAGGATAGCATCGCCGCGCCCGCGCCGCATCACCTGCCGCGCGGCCGCAGCCTAATTCGAATCAACGGGCCAGCCGGAAGCGCTCGCCCAGGAAGACCTGGCGCACGACGTCGCTCTCGACGATCTCGCGCGGCCCGCCGTGGAACAGGATCTTGCCCGAGTGAATCACGTAGGCGCGGTCGATGATCGACAGCGTCGCGTGGACGTTGTGGTCGGAGATGACGATGCCGATGCCGCGCTCCTTGAGGTAGCTGATGATGCGCTGGATTTCGACCACGGTTATCGGGTCGATTCCGGCGAATGGCTCATCGAGGCAGAGGAACATCGGGTCGAGCACCAGCGCGCGCGTGATTTCGACCTTGCGCCGCTCGCCTCCCGACAGCACGCTCGCCTTGGAACGCGCAAGACGCGCGATGTCGAGTTCGTCGAGCAGCGTCTGCAGCCGCGACTGCCGCTCCTCTTCCTCGAGCGGCAGCGTCTCGAGCACCGCGAGCAAGTTCTGCTCGACCGTCAGCTTGCGGAAGACCGACGGCTCCTGCGGCAGGTAACTGATCCCGCGCCGCGCGCGTTGGTATAGCGGGAGCATCGTGATGTCCTCGCCGCCGAGGCGCACCCGTCCCTCGTCGGGCTTAATCAGGCCGACCACCATGTAAAAGGTCGTGGTCTTGCCGGCGCCGTTGGGGCCGAGCAGCCCGACTACCTCGCCGCTATGCACGTTGACGGCAACATTATCCACCACGGCGCGCCCGCCGTAGCGTTTGACCAGCCCCTCGGCCTCGAGCGAGACCTGCCGAGCCTTTGGCGCGGGCGCCTCGGGGAGTTTCCGTTCTCGCAGTGGTTCGACTTTCGCCATCATTGCTGGGCGCCCAAGGAGGCCGCCGCTCCCAGAAACTTATCCCGTTTCCGGTTCCGATTGAAGAAACCCAAACGCAATTTCGCCGCGTTTGCCGGCTATTACGTCGGCGCACACGGACGGTTTCAGTCTGGCCGTTCTCTCCGCTGGTTTTACTCGACGGATTTGACCGGATGGTCTTCCTCGACCCTCCGCCTTGATGATGCCGCTTGCGCTATGCGGCGCACCGGCGGGCGCTGTGCTAAGTTTGCCTGCGTATGCCCGACGGAGTGAGGAAAATCTATCTCTGTGGACCGATTATGGACGCCGACGTGCATGCGGCCAAAGATTGGCGCACGCGCGCCAAGGAGCGTCTGGCCGGCCGTTTTATCCTGCTCGATCCGATGCGCCGCAACTTCCGCGACAACGAGATAGATTCATCCAACGAGATCGTCGAGTTCGATCTTCAGGACGTCCGCGACGCCGACCTGCTGCTGGTCAATTACTGCAAGCCCTCGCTCGGCACCGCGATGGAGGTCTTCTACGCGAGTTACGACCTCGGCAAGTTCGTAATCGCGTTCAGCCCCCTGAGCTTCAAGGACTGTTCGCCATGGATGGTGCGGTTCTGCACCAAGATCCTGCCCGACCTCGAAAGCTCGCTCGCCTACATCGAGCGCCACTTCACGTAAGCCAAGCAGCGCGTTCGCGCAAATCAGCGCACCATCTCGAGCAGCCAGTCGCCGACCGGGTTGGCGACCATCCGATGCGAGGACTGGTAGGTCGAATGATAGGTCGAGACCGACGCGTACTGGTAGCGATGGCTGTTGCGGCGGACGCGGCGGTATCGGCGCGGCGCGTAGCGGCTTAGCGTCGCCCTGCCCCTCCACGGTTCCGGTGGCGCCACCGTCGATGAGGCCGACGCGGTCGCGTCGAGCCTTGCAACGGACACGCGCGCGACGCCGCTGTGGTTTAGCCCAATCTGCTTGGCCGCGCGCTCTGAGAGATCGATGCCGCGGCCGCGTACGTACGGACCGCGGTCGTTGATTCGCACCACCACGGCGCGGCCCGTGTCGAGATTCGTGACCTGTACGCGAGTGCCGAGAGGGAGGCTGCGCGACGCAGCCGTCAAATCGTCGCGATGGTAAACTTCGCCGCTCGCCGTCCGCTGGCCGATGAAGCCGGGCCCATACCACGAAGCGAGCGTGACGCGGCCCTGCGCCGAAGAGATCGGCGCCGGCGCATGTTCGACCGCAGGTGCGGGAGCTGGCGCAACGCGCGACGCGTCATAGGCCGAACATCCACCGAGCCACAGCGCCGCGCAGGTCAACCACAATATTCGCCTCGGCAGCAGGCCCCGCCGCAAGGTCACTCCCGTTCCCCGCATACCGAACCGGACCGGCCCCGATCGATTCGGTTTCATCCGGATTCTATCCGGGCTTGCCATAGCGAATCCAACAAATCGCGGCGATTTATCGCAGAGAATTGGCCGTCGTTTAGCCAACACTGGTCTAAAGCATTGCAGCGGTCTGGTTCTTTTTACTAAGTGTCCGATGTACACTAAGTCTCTGCGAGGAGGAGACGTGAGAGCGGGCGAGGAGTTCTTCAATTTCCACAACCACGAAATGGTCCGTGTCGCGGCCGCGATCCCGTCCGTGCGCGTTGCCAACCCAGCCTTCAACAGCGATCAGACGATCGCCTTGATGCGCCAGGCGGCCGAGCGCCGCGCCGCCCTTGTGCTCTTCCCGGAACTGGGGCTACCCGGCTACTCAAGCGAAGACCTGCATCAGCAGCGCGCCGTGCTCGACGGCTCGGCCGCGGCGCTGGGCAGGATTGTCGAGGCCAGCCGCGCGCTCGACCTCGTCGCCGTCATCGGCCTCGGCCTCGCGATAGACCATCAGCTTTTCAACTGCGCGGCCGTCGTCCATCGCGGACGTATCCTTGGCGTCGTGCCCAAGACCTATCTGCCCAACTATCGCGAGTTCTACGAGATGCGCCAGTTCGTGCCCGGCGATGTGGCGCTCCGCAACGAAATCGAGCTTTGTGGCCAATCCGCGATACCGTTCAGCGCGCGGTTGCTGTTCGCGGTCGAGACGCAGCCACTGCTGACTTTTCACATCGAGATTTGCGAGGACCTGTGGGTGCCGATTCCGCCGTCGTCGTACGCGGCGCTTGCCGGTGCTACGTTGCTGCTCAACCCCTCAGGATCGCCGGTCACCGTCGCCAAGGCCGAGTATCGCCGCGCGCTGGTCGAAAACCAGGCGGCCCGATGCATGGCGGGATATATCTACGCCGGCGCCGGCGCGGGGGAATCGACCACCGACCTCGCGTGGGACGGCCAGGGGCTCATCTGCGAAAACGGCCGGATGCTCGCCGAATCGCGCCGCTTCAGCCTCGAACCGCAGCTCGTGTGCTCGGAGATCGACCTCGAGCGGCTCTCCCAGGAGCGGATGCGCCAGACGAGCTTCGCGCAGACCGTGCGCAACCATCGCGACGCTCTCGGCGGATTCCGCACCGTCCGGTTTCCGCTCGAGCTCGCGCGACGCGGCCGGATGCTGCCCGAGCGGCGGCCCGAGCGCTTCCCCTATGTGCCGTCGAACCCGGCCAAGCGCGACGAGCGCTGCGCCGAGGTTTACGAAATCCAGGTCCAGGGACTGGCGACGCGGCTTCGCGCGACGGGCATAGAACGCGTCGTGATCGGCGTCTCAGGCGGACTCGACTCGACGCAGGCGCTGCTGGTGTGCGCACAGGCGATGGATTCGCTGGGCTATCCGCGGGCCAACATCCTCGGCTACACGATGCCGGGATTCGCGACCTCGGCGCGCACGCTCGAGCAAGCACGGAGCCTGATGCGGGGAATCGGATGCACCGCGCACGAACTCGATATCCGCCCCGCCGCGCAGCAGATGCTCGCCGACATCGGCCATCCCCATCGCGACGAAGCCGCGGTTTACGACGTCGCCTACGAGAACGTACAGGCGGGCGAGCGCACGAGCCATCTGTTCCGGCTCGCCAATCTCAACGCCGCGCTGGTGGTCGGCACCGGCGATCTGAGCGAACTCGCGCTCGGATGGTGCACCTACGGCGTCGGCGACCAGATGTCGCACTACAACGTCAACGCGAGCGTCCCCAAGACGCTCATCCAGCATCTCGTCCGATGGGTCGCCCAAAGTGGCCGGCTCGGCGCCGATGCGAGCGCCACGCTGCACGAGATCCTGGCCACGCCGATCAGCCCCGAACTGGT
This sequence comes from Candidatus Binataceae bacterium, assembly GCA_035500095.1. Lineage (NCBI taxonomy): Bacteria > Candidatus Binatota > Binatia (SeqCode) > Binatales (SeqCode) > Binataceae (SeqCode) > Binataceae bacterium (SeqCode). The sequence goes on along the minus strand of DATJXN010000132.1, from coordinate 21,473 downwards.
GCCCGGCGGCGAAGGAGGCGAAGGCCCCGCGCAGGACACCGAGGCGATGATCGGCCCCTACGAGCTGCACGACTTCAGCCTCTACCACGTGCTGCGCTTCGGCTATCCGCCGGCCAAGGTGGCGTTCCTCGCCTACTGCGCATGGCACGATGTAAGCCGCGGCGGATGGCCCGACAACATTCCGCCGGCCGAGCGCCATCAATACTCGGTCGGCGAACTCAAGGCCCATCTGCGCACCTTCCTGTTCCGTTTCTTCCAGACCAGCCAGTTCAAGCGCAGCGCGGTCCCCAACTCGCCCAAGGTGGGTTCGGGTGGTTCGCTTTCGCCGCGAGGCGACTGGCGCGCGCCGTCGGACGGCGATGCCGCAGCCTGGCTCGCAGCGCTCGACCTCGTCCCCGACCGCGAATAACGCCCCTGACCGCGACCGCGAAAAGCGCCTTTTCGCTACTCGTAACGCGCCACGACACTCAGGCGGGGCAATCCCGGTTCAACCGGACGAGGCTTCGCGCTAACGCTCGTTCATCAGGATGCAACTGCCGGCGCGCTCATACAAAAGCTCGCTGCTCAACGCCGCGCTCTTTACGACCGTAGCGATTCGCTACGCCGTCCTGCTGCGAGCGCTTCCGGGGCGCGCCACCCGCTACGATTTCAGCATCTACTATGACTGGGCCGTCGCGGTCCGCCGCGGGCTCGATCCCTACGCCGCGGACCTTTACGGGCAGGGCCTGAGCCTCGGGCTCGAGGTCCCGAACCGTCAAGCAGTCTACCCTCCCCCGGCGCTTTCTGTCTTCGGACTGCTCGGTTATCTCCCGATCCACGCCGCGTACTGGATCTGGATGGCGCTAAGCGCGATAGCATTCGCGCTCGCGCTGCTGTTCGATCGCATTCGGATTGGCAGCGCGGCTCCCGCAGTCGTCGCGCTGATCCTGCTCTCACCGCCGGTGACGACTCATCTCTGGTACGGCCAATCTCAATTCCTGATTCTTCTGCTGTTAGTCCTCGTGATGCGCTGTCTCTGGCGCCGGCGCGACGAACTGGCCGGCCTCGCTCTGGCCGCTGCGATTCTGTTCAAGGCCTTTCCCGCGGTGATTATCGGATACATGCTCACGCAGCGCCGATGGAAGGCGGTCGGCTGGACGCTCTGCGGCTTGGTCTTGGGAGAAATGGCGATGATTTCCGCGACCGGGCTCAAGGAATGGACCGAATTCCTCAAAAGCCAGGCCGGAGCGGCACCCGGCGTCGAGAACATGGCCGTCGCAGGTCTTATCGCCCGCATCTGCGGCCAAGTGTTCAGCGCTGCCGGCGCCGCGGCGGGCCGCGCGATCCTGGTCGCGGGCTTCCAGGTATCGCTGTTGCTCGCGACCTATGCCGCGACGCTCGGCGGCGACGATAGCGGCGGCGGGTGCTTCGGGCTCTGGGTCGCGGCGATGGTCGCCGCGTCGCCGATCGTGTGGGAACACTACCTGGTGCTGCTGATAATCCCCGTCGTCGCGCTTGCGGCCGCTGCCGCTGCTGGGCGCGTGAGCCGCCGCGCGAAACTGGCGATGCTCGCCGCGTGCGTGCTCGTTTTTGCGATCCATCCGCTGACGCTGATTTTACCGCAAAGCGGCGCTGCAGCGATTCTCGCCGAATACGGCGTCGCGGTGCTGGTGCTCGTTTATCTCTCGGCCTGGTGGCTGGTGCGCGATCGCGCGGCGCCCTCCTGAGCGTGAATCGCGGCTCGGTCAAATTACGCGCGGCCCCGCCGCACCGGCGCCGTCGCGAGCGCAGATATGCTAAGCTCGCGTGCTTTACGTCCACACCAAGGAGCATTGAATGGAATTCGGCCTGTTTCTGTCGCAAATCGATTTCGCAGCCGTGCGCGAATCTGCGCGCAACGCCGAGCAAATGGGCTTCGACCTGGTGGTATTCCCCGACCACTTCGTCCACGAAGGGCCCGGCGGTGAATACAACCCTCACACGCTCGCCCACGACGCGATCATGCTCGCCGCAGCCGCCGCCGAGGCGACCCGCAAGATTCGAATCGGACACCTGGTGCTATGCAACCTGTTCCGGCATCCCGCGGTGACGGCGCAGGCGCTGATGTCGCTCGACCATTTAAGCGGCGGACGCGCGGTCGCCGGCCTCGGCGCGGGATGGATGGAGACCGAATTCCGGATGACCGGAATCGGCTTTCCCGATGTTGGCGCGCGCCTGCGGATGCTCGACGAGGCGCTCACCTGCATGAAGTCGCTGTGGACGCAGGAGCGCACGACCTTCTCAGGCGAATTCTATCGGCTAAGCGATGCGATCCTATGGCCCAAACCCCTGCAGCGGCCTCATCCACCGATCCTGATCGGCGGCAGCGGCCACGGTGCGCTGCGCGTGATGGCCAAGCATGCCGACATCGCCAATATCGCCGTCGACACGGGCAGGCCGGGCAAGCTGACGCTCGAGGCCATGAGCAAGGTCAACGATGCGGTCTTCAAGGAACGGGCCGGATTCGTTCGCGCCGAGGCGGCGCGTCTCGGGCGCGACCCCAAGGCAATCACTATCAGCAACGCGATCTTCGCCGTGATGCTCGCGGATTCGGCCGCCGCAGCCAAGGCCAGCGCGCGCGAGGTCGGCAAAATGTTCGGCATCCGGGCCGATGACGCGCCGCGCTCGGCGCTCTTTCTTATCGGCACGCCCGAGCAGTGCGCCGAGGAACTCAATCGCCGCGCCGCACAATGGGGCGTCGGGCAATTTCTCCTCAACGCCGGGAGCCTCGAGACCATACGCCGCCTGGCGCACGAGGTCCTGCCGCGCGTCCGACGATAAACCGGCCACGCTCGAATCATCGTCCGGCCCGCGCGCCGGCTGTCCATTTTTGGGGCCGCGAGGTAAACGTTAGGAGGGTGAGAAACGTCAAAGAGGGGTGTGAGCGTCATCCGGGGTCGCAGGAGTCGTCGATGGGCAAATTGAAGATTCTGGCCGCCGTTGCGGGATTTCTGCTGGTCCTGAAAATGCCCCTGCGCGCGCAAAACCCCGAGGACATCTCCCCGCAACCTCTCGCGGCCGATCAGGAGCAGGGCGAGGCTACCGCCGACAACGGCCAGGCCCGGATGCTTGGCGATACCAACTGGTGGCTGGAAAGCGACGGACTTACGTTCGGCTACCTGGCCGGAGGGTACGGATACGGATTCGGAATGAGGTCGTGCGGCGGACTGTCACAGCCGGGAGGTCATGGCACTGCATGGTGGAACGCCGGCGGAACCAATGCATGGTTTCCGGCCGGCCAGCAGTTGCCGTATCCGTACGGCTCCGGATGGTGCGGTAGCAACCACGGCCCGTATGGCAACTACGGCTACGCGCTGACCGCCAACCGGCTGATCGTCCCCAATCGGCACCATCACGCGTGGAAGCAGAAACCGGACGTCAATGCGAACAACCGGGGGACGAACAACCAGAGGATCGCCAGCGCCGCAAAGACGCCGCACGCCTCTTATTCCGACGGGGGTCCTGACGACAATTGGGTGCGCGTCGAGGACCATGTCGAGTCGCCGCATAGTGGCGAGACCGCAACCGCCGCGGGATCGCGCACGCGCTCGGTCGCCAGCGCCGGAACCGGCCGGCCGCGGGCGCAGCATCTGCACGTTACGCACGCTGCACAGGTGCGAGGTCCCGAGCATCGGGCGCTTGCACAACCAGGAACGCTCGCGCATCCGCATGTCGCGGTCCATCCTGCGGCTCACGCCGCCGCTCACGTAGCGGTCCGAGCCGGCGGCCGCGGCCGTTCATGAGCATTGAGAATCGCTGAGCCGCCCCGGACTCGAATTTTCTCGCCCTGTCTGCTTGGGACGACGAAAGCCGCCGTCTCGGTCACTCGGTCGTCTGTTCGCTCTGGAGTTGCTGAATCTGACGCCGCTGGCTCTGGATCTCGCGCTGCTGGCCTTCAATCTCGCCCTGCTGCGCGCGCGAGGTTACTTCCTGGTTTTGCAGCGCGTTGCCGACGACGTAGCCGGTGCCTGCGCCAAGCGCGCCGCCGATCGCCGCACCCGCACCCGGAGCGCCTACCGCGGCCCCGATAATCGCACCCGTGCCCGCGCCCAGCACGCCGCCACCTATCGTGCCTTTTTCGCGAGTCGACAACGGCTCTCCCGAGCATCCAGCCAGCACCAGCGCCCCAATAAGCGCTATCGCGCCCACAGCGATAGCGGCTCGATTCGACCACTTCGAAGATTTCAGCATTCTGGCACCCTCCTGCTAGCCGCGCCGCAGCAGCAGCGCGGCGCGAAACTGAGTCAGATAGAGCACGGCTAGTGCCAATCGGAATGACCAATAAAGCTTAAGATATCGCCTCGAATCTTTCCTTAAGGCTCCAAAATTACCGATGAATAGTGGTAATTTTTACCGCATCGGCCCCGGCGGCCGACGGTCCGAAACTTCAGAGAACGCTTCGCCTCATCAGCTGGAAGCGCAACGGAACTATATACAAGTGAGGGATCAACTCTGCGTTCCGGCCAAGTGCAGAGCTCGGAGGAGTACGTCGCGGTTATTGGCGAAAGGCGCCAATCTCAATAAGCGTATGTCGGCTGGCAGGAACGCGGCGACTGAGTGCAGCATTCCGAGAAACAGCACCCCGAGCTCACCGCGGGCGAGTGTAGTGCCTATCCGCCGCGCTACGAACTGATCACGCTTTTGAATCAAGGCAGCACTCGACGCCTTGACGTTCTGGTCCTTCCCCGGCGACTCGCTATTTGCGAGCAGACGCCGAACCCGGCCGTATTCCTCGACTAACAGCTCGCTGGATTCGGTACCCATGACAGTCGCGCCGCGGCGCGCCATCTCGAGGAGCAGCCGGTGATTGCGGCTACCCGCTGCGGCCAACTCCTTGACGATATCCAATTCGCGTCCGCATACCGGCAATCAATCCTGATACACGCGGACTCGCTCGTAGGGAATATCGGGATTGATAGGGGCAGCCTCGATATCATCCCACGCGCGCTCGACGAGAGTAGCCTTGCTTTGCCACCATTGCTCGCCGAATCTCTGCGCAAGCTCGCGCTTGATACGATCGCCAAGCGTACCCATGTCGATCTGCGTATGGATTATCGGAACATGGATAAGTACCCGCCGCTGTGTGGTCACATCGCCCACTATAGCAGCGCTCACGGGGCAACGAACGCTGCGCCACTAAGCGGCTGACCGAGCGCCCGGCGATCGGACGAAGTTGTAAGGAGGCCATGGGCCGGTGATCGTTATGGAAGTGGCAGCGCGTGTGGTTAAGGGGCGCAATGCCTTCTTGAATTGGTCGATGCCGTCGCGCGAAACGAGAAAATGGAGCGCGAGAACTCCCTTGCCGCGGTCCTCGCGGTAGTCGCTCGCGTAGCGGACAAAGGTCCCCTGCGCCAAGCCGCAAATCGCCGTTCGAATGTCCTCAAGCTGGTGCTCGAGAGCATCATGGCAAACGTAATAACGGCTGCGTCGCGTAAGATACGCGATACCCGGGCGATCGCCGTGTCCGCCCGAATATCCAGCGAGCGGCGGCGGATTCATGCGGCGATGCGAAAGCGGCGCGCATTGATTCAGCACCACCCTGGCGGACATCTCGGCGTGGCCGTCCAATTGAGCAAGCAAATCAAGATATTCGCGCCGATGATCTTCGAGGAGCCTCTTGATGTCCCGCAGCGCCTCCAGAACGCATCCATAGCGCATCGGAATGACGGTGCGATCGCGGTTGTAGCAATCGACGACTTTCGAATAGGCGAGCAGCCGGGCAACATCATGCGCAAGATCGGCGAGCGACGTTTCGGACGCCACCGCACCCAACTCGCGGGTGCGTACCATAATGGATGCCCGAGGATAGCCCAGAAAGCGCAGCCGTCGCGGCGGCTCCCGCCGTTTGGCGCCCAGAACGCAGTAGACAAGATAGCTCATGGCGTCACGAGTGGCGGACAAAAACTATATGCGGGCCATGGTCCGTTCAGCATAAGACCTAGCCCCTGCTCTGCGCGTTTCAGGTTGAAATCCTCGACGTGCGCGATCAGCTTCTCGCGCCGCTCATGCGGGATCAGCGCAGCGAGGTTCAGTACCAGTTCCCGCGAATCGCCCACCGCCGCATCGAGTATTCTTCTCTCACGCAACTCGATTGCATACTTGTTCAAAGCTCCGGCGATGGATTCGCAAGCCTCCGGAAGCCATCGCTGAAGTTGCTTTACCGCCGCGGCTTCGGCGCGACGCTGCTGTATGTAGCGCAGGCCGGGTGCCGTCCCGACTTGACCAGAAGCGCTCGCAGCCAGTTGAGCGCCCAGCCATTTGCCCGCAATCGAGCGCTCGAGCAGCACCTTGACTCCCCATTCTTCGTGGCCTTTCACATGCTCCAAAAAGCCGCTAATCGTCTGCTGATTTAGATTGAGGAAACGGTCCAGGCTCAAGAGCGAGGAAAACAACGTGCCGAAGCGCGCCGGCATCACGGGCCCGCGGCTAAATCCTTGCTCGATCACCCGTTGATGGCGCAGCGCCCGCTCAGCAATCCATGCGACGTCGCCCAGGTTGGCTTCCGCTGCAAGACCGCAAAAGTCGTCGAGTCGCACGCTTCCAAGCATCGAGACGAAATCGGCCGAGCGATGCGCCGAGAGAGCGGCATCGTTGATGCCCAGGCCGTCAATTTCTCCTACGAATTGCGATCCGGTCACATAATAGAGGTACAGCGCCTCGTTCTGTCGGAGACCGGTCACGCGGGCTTCTCATTGAATGCGGCTTCGAAGTCTTCAGGCTCAAGCCGTATTGCTGCGGCGAAGGCTGCTTTGTGTGCTCCGCGACTTACGACTGCTCTTCGTACCGCGCTCAGTCCGGCGCGCCGACAGAAAGACGCGATTTCAGCGCCTCCGTAACCTTCGATGCGCGCGGCCAACTCTCCAACGTCAACTTGCGCAGCGAGCGGCTTACCGCGGAGGTGAACGGCGAGGATTTCGAGGCGGTCGGATTCCTCCAGCCGCGGAATCTCGAGGATTTCGTCGAAGCGTCCGGGCCTCAGTACGCTCGGGTCCAGCCGATTGGTGGCGCCCAGCGCCAGCACGCCCTTCAAGTCTTCGATACCGTCGAGTTCAGTCAGAAACTGACTGAGCATGCGTTCGGCAACGCCATCGCTGGTGAGCCCCGTCCCGCGCGCCGGCACCAGCGGGTTGATCTCGTCGAAGAAAATGATCGTGGGTGCGGCCTGGCGCGCCTTGCGAAAGACGTCGCGCAGCGCGCGCTCCGATTCTCCCACGTATTTCGACATCAACTCGGGGCCCTTCACCGAAATGAAGTTGACGCCGCTCTCGCTGGCGAGCGCCTTGGCCAGCAAGGTCTTGCCGCATCCTGGAGGGCCGACCAGCAAAATCCCTTTGGGCGGCGCGAGCCGCGCCTGGGCGAATAATTCAGCGTACTTGAGCGGCCATTCGACGCATTCCCTCAGACGCTGTTTGAACCCCGCGAGACCGCCGATGTCGTCCCATTTGACGTCGGGCACTACGACGAAGACTTCGCGAATCGCCGACGGCTCGACTTCGCGCAGCGCCTCCTCGAAGTCCTCCATTCTGACTTCCAACCTCGCCAGAAATTCATAGGAAAAGTGCTCGGCGTTGAGATCGATATCCGGCATCACGCGCCGCAGCGTAAGCATCGCGGCTTCGCGGCACAGTGCTTCGAGGTCGGCGCCGACGAAGCCGTGGGTGATATCGGCCAGATGCGCGAGGTTTATATCCTGAGCGAGCGGCATTCCGCGGCTGTGAATCTCGAGCATCTCCAACCTGCCCGAGCGATCCGGAATCGGAATCGCCAGTTCGCGATCGAAGCGTCCCGGACGGCGCAGGGCGGGATCCAGCGCATTTGGAATATTGGTCGCGGCGATCACGATCACGTTCTCGCGGCGGGTGAGCCCGTCCATCAGCGCGAGCAACTGCGCCACGATGCGTTTTTCGACTTCGCCGATGACGCGTTCGCGCTGCGGGGCGATGGCGTCGATCTCGTCGATGAATACGATACTCGGCGCCTTGCGGGAGGCCTCCTCGAATATTTTCCGCAGCTTGGCTTCGCTTTCGCCGTAAAACTTGTGCACCACCTCGGGACCGCTCACCGAGAAAAAGTGACCTCGGTCTCGTGGGCTATCGCGCGGGCGATGAGCGTCTTGCCGCATCCGGGAGGACCGTACAGCAACACCCCCTTGGGAGCGTCGATGCCAAGCCGCTCGAAGACCTCGGGATGGCGCAGCGGCAACTCGATCATTTCGCGGATTCTCCGCAGCTGCGGTTTGAGTCCGCCGATGTCTTCGTACGAGATCGTCCGCGAGACCTTGTCGCTCAAGGTCTCGCCGATGGTCAACTGCGTATTGGGGCCGATCAGCACCGGTCCCCTGGGACTCGCGCTCTGGACCTTGAAGTCGAGCCAGCGGCTCCCGAACAGAGTCGCCCTCACGCGATCGCCTTCCACCAACGGCAGGCCGTCGAGCAGGCCGCCGATATAGTCGAGGTCGCGATCGGTCGGAGTTACGTTGACCGGCGCGAGGATCACGCGATCGGCGAGGCGGCAGGCAACCTTGCGCACCGTGGCAAGCTCATCCAGCGCAGCGCCCGCGTTCTCGCGACTGACGCCATCCATCTGGACGCACGACCTCCCGCGAAACTCCTTATGCAGAGGCATCACCTTGCACACGGTTCGGCGTTTGCCGGCGATCTCGACGACTTCGCCGATGGCAACGCCGAGCCGCGCGATGTTGTCGGGGCTGATGCGGGCGTAAGTGCGGCCCACATCCTTGCTCATCGCCTCCGCGACTTTCAGTCGAAACGGGGCGGCGGCGGGAGAATCTGCTGCGGCTTCACCTGGCATGGCGAAGTTACTGCTTAAGCGGGCATTCGATTTGGACGATGCCGTTGTTGCAGGAAATCGAGGCGTTTGCCCTGGAGACCGATCTCGGCAACAGGATTTCGTTGCGATACTTCTTGTCTTTGCGCCCGGCCTCGATGCTCATCACGTCGTCGGGTTGTTTTGTCGAATTTGATATCGCCGAAAGGCTCGACGTCCACTGCATCACCGCCCAGCAGGCCCAGCTTGACGCGCAACCCGTACACAGCCTTCATCTTGTCGTCGGCGCCGCCAAGCTCGCCGGCCTTGCGCAGTTCGCGCCCAGTTTCCGCAAGGTCGCCCAGCTTCTCGACGAGTTCGGTTAGTCCCTTGATGAAACCTTCACCGGGCGCGCTCCGCTGGTGCTCCGCGCCCCGCCGTTTTACCTTTTCGCTCATCGCCTTGACCCTCTGCGGCCGCCGCTCGACGCCGGCTACGGCCGCCGTTGCGCTAACTCGTTTTCCAGCCTGGCCAGGCGCTCCTCGAAGCCCTCCAGGGGCGAGGGCAGAAGTCCTCGATGCTCTTCGCGCGATTCGAGCGCGCTGCGGTTCCACCAGTCGAGGCCCAGTTCCTTGGCCTTCTCCACCGAGCACACGACGAGGCGAATCTGGATGGTCAGCAACTCGACTTCCACGAGCTTGATCTTGATGTCCCCGGCGATAACGATGCCCTTATCGAGCACGCGCTCCAGCAGGTCGGCCAGCGTCGCGGAGGAGACAGAATGCTGTACGGTTGGGGATCCCATAAGGCTCGCTATAGCAGCTTTCCCAGTGGACCCAGGTCGAGGTTGAGATCCTCCTCGGATAATCCGAAGGCGTTACGCAGTTTCTCGATCTGAATGCTTTGCTTCATCAGCGCGAGCCCGATCCATTCGCATTGATCTTCGCCCAGTCGGCCCGACTCGATCCGCCGGATCGCCTGCTTCTCGAGCAGTTCGTGCAGCAGTTTGACCAGCGTGAGGACGAGTTGCGCCAGTCCATTTTTGAGGTCTTCGGAATCGATATTGATTCGCCGGTCGCTCGTTTGTGCATGCCGTCGAACCGGCCGCGCGTCGTCCGCTTTAGGGCGCCGGCGCAAATCATCGGCCGATAGCCTGAGCGCCGCAGCTGCGTCGCTAGTCATTATGTGCGGTCTCAACCGAGCTCAGCATCAGTTGCAAGCCGAGATAGATAAGGTCGACGTCCGCCACCGAAATAGTCACTTCGCCGGCGACCACCGCACCCTTGTTGAGTACGCGATCGAGAGTTTCGCAGAGCGACACCCGTCCGCTATTGCGCATCGAAATGCGGTTCATCGTCGTTCTCCGCCCTTCAGCCGTCCTCATCCGCTTGGCGCCCTTCGCGCTCCGCCCCCCGAGACTTCAATTCCTCGAGGCGATCGAGGATTTTACGTTCGCGAAGGTCAAACTCGCGCTCGCCGATCGTGCGAGCCTCCAGACGCCGATGCAGTTCGCCGAGCTCCGCCGTCAGGCGCTCGCCCTCCTGGTCGAGTTCCTTCTCCGCGGCCTCATGGACCTGGCGCAGGACCCAGAGCACGAACTTGCCCGGCGCGAGGAGGAGATCGTCGATCAGAAACATCGGAGTTTCAGCTCTTGAGGTTGATCTCCGCGAACGTATGCGGCGCCCACGGTCCGTTGTAGTCGAAGGCAAAGCTGTTATCGAAGCGCTGCGCCGTGGCGAGCACGCCGCGTTCGAAGTCTTCGCGCCGGTCCTTTTCGACGAGGCACGCAAGATTCATGATTTCCTTTTCCTCGCGAACCCGGTTACGCCGGATTTCCACGCGATGGGCGGCCAGCACTTCCTCCGCCAATCGAGTATTGGCTTCGCGACTTTCATTGAGCAGGCGCTCGAACGTGCGCCCCAACTCGATGCGCTCCTCGTGCGAGACCCGGCAGCGTTGTAGAAAATAGTGTCGCGGAGCTCGCGGAGTTCGGGATGAACGCTGACGAAGTATTGAAAAATGTTGGGTACATCCCAGACTCCGCGCAAGCCCATCTCGACTTTGCCCGCCACGTGGCGCAACTGGCGCGAAAAGAGTCCGCGCTTGCGCGCGATTTAACCTTCCGATCTCGGCGGCCCCCGAGGCGATCGCCCCGAACCGCATCGGAAGCACCGCGTCCTCCTGCTCAATCAGTTTGGCCAGGACGGCGCGATGAGCGCTCAGGTGACGGCGTTCGGGCCGAATCCTTTCGGCCGCGAGGCCGCTGACGACCGATGCGATGCCGCCACGCTCGATGGTCTCAAGCGGGCGCTCATCTATGCCGACGAAGTCGAGCTTGCGCCCGGGCCGGGCCGGAATCACGGCATAGATGTATTTGCGGGCGCATGGAGCAGCGCTGTCGATCTTACGCGGCACGGTTGTTCGCTGGGGCATGTTGCAGACCACCCTCGCTGAGCGGCGGGGTGGCCTGCTTTGCCGCGCCTCGCGCTTTGTAGGATCCCGTCTTGCCACTCTTCACGCTCGCACCCTCTGGTTTTGCTCCGAGGCTTTGCCGTCGCTGTCGATTGACGCCGACAAATACCTTTCGGCAATCAGGAGGCCGCGAACCACGCCAAGCGTCTCAAAGGCGTCATAGGCTGCGCTCGAAATTGGGACATTTCCAAGAGCGCGCGAGACACTTGCCTGCAACAGATGATTCAGAGTGACGGCCTGGGTCAACGACAACTTGTGGCCGTATAGAAATTTGCCCAAGCGCCGCACGTCACAAACGTAACTTTCGAGATCACCCCTCAGCAAATCGTCCTTGCTGTGGGCGATCACGTCGCCGAGAAGATGGGAAAAGTCATCCTTTCGCAGCGAGCCGGAAAGACCGCACATCGCGTACAAGTCGTACCATCGGACCATGATCTCACGACGGTGGCTGAGAACCTGTTCAGCCAGGATGCGAAGCTCTTTCAGTGCAGGCTCGAGGCGTTCCACGGCCGACCGGTTGGCTTGCGATGAACGCGCCGCAGGCGGCTCCTGCCGACCTTGGATTCTTGCTACTACTGACACATCATTACTTCTCGATTACTTCTCGGCATGGTTGGAAATTTCCTGGGAAATTTGCTGCCGTAGGAACAGACCCGATACGGCATCCCCTGTTGGGGTCAACCAAATTTGAGCAAGGAAGGTGCCGCGCGTAGGGCCGGGCGCGAGCGAGCTCGGCCTTCATAGAATCGCACTCAGCTGTTGCGAATTCAGCTTGCGAATTGCGGAGGTCTGACGAAGAAATCCGGTGCCGCGAGGTATGCTGAGTTAGTCTCGCCTTCCAGCATTATGTCGGTTGGACTCCTTCCATGACCAGCTTTTTGGCGTGCTACGTCAAAATGGTGGCGGACCTGTCGCAGGCTTGAACACGCACGTCGGCGCCGCGGCCGATATCTACAGCCACGTCATGTCGGCAATGATCCGCGACGTGAGAGGATGGACGCGATTCTCTTCGCGTTGACGCTGTATAACGAAGCCAAAAAGGCAGCTCTGGAAGCCCGTGGCTGTGAGATCGGCCGTCGAACGTGCGAACCGGCGCTCGCAAAGCCGAAACAGCCTTGATTTCATTGGCGCGCCCGAAGGGAGTCGAACCCCCAACCCTCGGATCCGAAGTCCGATGCTCTGTCCAGTTGAGCTACGGGCGCGCGCCCAAGGAAAGTAAGGGTTTTCGGCGCCTCAGTCCAGCCGCGAGAGAGATTTGACGACCATTCGATCCCGATACCTTTGGCAGTCTTCGTGAGCGGCCAGCGCGGCTGCACTCGCAGATCGTGCGCCTGGTCAAGCTCCATCGGCCCGATATCGAGCGCGTCGCGCGGGCGCTCCAGGAGCGGCCTCGGCTCCGTGGCGAGGAGATCTCCGCCCTGTTGGCCGAGGCCGCGTAGGGGTATTCTCATCCGGATGGACTGGCAAGCCTCAATCGAGGAGCGCGGCGCTCTGATCACGTTTCGCGGCCTCACTCGGCAGAGCTCGCCCTCGGCCCCGCTCGGCGATGTCGAGAAGTCGATCGAGCCGGGACAATCTTGGAGCGGCCGGAGCTTCGAGGATTGGTTTGCGTTCCTTCAGGCCCGCGGTGGGTCGGCCACGGTTGGGTTTGATAGGTCAGGCGGCATCGTCGAGCGCAGCTAAGGAATGCTGCCCTGGCTGAATAGCAACTCCGCCGCGATTCAGGCGGCCGCTCTGGTCGCAAGCGTGACCCTTACGGTTCTCGTCGCTTGGTACACGCGCCGATTTGTGCAATCGACTCAAGATATTGATCGATGCTGGAAAGAAGACCAGGGGGCCGGATTTGCGTTCAATCCAGCGTCGCCGGCATCTTGAGCGTCGCGCGCATCTCCGCCGGAAGACTCTCCCAGAGCCGCTGCAGATAGATGCGCTTTTTGCGCCAGTCGGCGATCGCTTCGAGCAGTTGTTTCGCAGTCGGCGTGTTGCACAGGCGAACTGTGGGACCGTAGGCGGGAGCGGCGGAGACTGCCGACAGTTCGCCGAGCGCGGCGTGCTTCCATGCGTCGTCGCGCAGCCGCGTGCCGGTATCTGTAAGCGCGACGGCGATCGCGATCAGCCGGTTGACAAGGATCTGGGTTTTCTCGGCGGCGCGTTCGAGGGCGTCGTACGCCTCAAGGTAGGCGGCCGCGGCGCCGCTGATGTGCTCTCGCGCGTGAGATTTTTTTATCGACAAGCCCGCCCCCGAGTCGAGTATGAAAGCGGCGTATCGCCGCGCACCAGCGGCTGCTGCCGGCCGCGCCGCCTCACCGGGTGCGCCTGCGGCCGGACCGGACCAGGCCCGCGATCAGGGCGCGTGACGGCTGCCGCCGTTGCTGACCAGTTGGGCACGGCTCCAGTAGCCCAGGGGATGCGCCTCGGGTTCGTACCAGAAACGCGGCGGACGTTGCCCGCGCGGCGAACGGACCACTCTGATCGCCGAAGACCAGGCGACATTGCGGCGGAACCAGTAAGAGGGCGGCACCAGGATATCGCCGCACAACAGCGCGAGCATCTTCGATCGTTCCGGGCGCGAGTAGCACGAATTGCAGACCTTTATCCTGACCGCGACCACTCCGCGGTCGGGCGCCGGACCGCCCTCAGCCTCGAGGATGTGCACGTCAACGGAAACGGCCCCGCACGAATTGCACTTGAGCATATTCCCCCCTCTATGCCGCCGGCCCGCGGCGCGCGAAATCGGGCAGCCTTGGGGGGAGCATAGAACGTGCCCGTCGCTCGCTTAATCTCAATCGGCCAATGAGATGCCAAACCTCCATTCGGCCGGAGGCTGTTGCGCCTGCGCAACCGCCCGCGCCACCGGACGCATACAGCCTTCCGCGTGGGCTGGCGCCTCAATCTCGCGGGCGGACCGACACATAACGGTTGCCGCGCTCGTAAAACCTCCATCGTTTTTCCGCCCACGCCCCCGCGTAATCGACGTTGATCCGCGCCGAGCGCCCCACCCTTTCGACTGGCCGATCCGTCTCTTCGAGAAAAAGCCGGTCGCCGCACAGATCGCGTCCGTAGTCTTCGCCGGTGATCGCAAGCGCCTGGGTCAGCTTGCCGGGGCCGTTGGTAAGTTCGCGCGCGCCGGGCAGCATGTTGCCGCCCCGCCGGCGCACCATCAGCTCCACTCCGCGCAGCGGCTCGAGCGCGCGGATGAGGACGCCGTGCGGCTCGCCCTCGGTCGCCGCGATGATATTCATCGCCCAGCTCGATCCGTAGATCAGATAGACGTAGGCGTAACCCGCCGGCCCGAACATCACCTCGGTTCGTTTGGTGCGGAGCCCGCGCGCGCTGTGCGCGGCGAGATCGAGCGGCCCGCGATATGCCTCGGTTTCGACGATGCGTCCCGCGGCTTCGCCTTCGGGCGTGTGATGGACCAGCAGCTTTCCGATACATTCGCGCGCGACCACCAGCACCGGACGGGCGTAGAAATCGCGCGGAAGCCTCATCCGGTCTTCATGCGACGCTTGCGGTAGCGCGCGATGAGCGCGTTGGTCGAGCTGTCGTGTTTGAGCTCGGATTCGGCGGCGCTTTCCAGTTCCGGAATGATGCGCTGCGCGAGCACTTTGCCCAGCTCGACGCCCCACTGGTCGAACGAATCGATGTTCCAGATCGCGCCCTGCGTGAACACGCTGTGCTCGTACAGCGCCACCAGTTTGCCCAGCGCTTCGGGCGTCAACTGCTCGGCCAGGATCGTACTGGAAGGGCGATTGCCCTCGAATACGCGATGCGGCACGAGCCAGTCCGGCGTGCCCTCGGCCCTCACCTGCTCGGCGGTCTTGCCGAAGGCGAGCGCCTCGCCCTGGGCAAGGACGTTGGCAATCAGCATGTCGTGATGGCGGCCGAGCGGATTGAGCGCGCGGTGAAACGCGATGAAGTCGCAGGGGATGAGCTTGGTGCCCTGGTGAATCAACTGGTAGAACGAGTGCTGTCCGTTGGTCCCCGGCTCGCCCCAGAAGATCGGCCCGGTCTGATAGTCTACCGCAGCGCCGTCGAGCGTCACGTGCTTGCCGTTGGACTCCATCGTGAGTTGCTGCAGGTAGGCCGGAAAACGCTTCAAGTACTGCTCGTACGGGAACACGCCGACGGTCTCCGCACCGAAGAAATCGTTGTACCAGATCGAGAGCAGGCCCATGATCGCGGGCAAGTTGCCCGCGAACGGAGCGGTGCGAAAGTGCTCGTCGATCGCATGAAATCCGGCGAGCATCGCACGAAAGTTATCTGCGCCAACCGCGATCATGGTCGAAAGCCCGATCGCCGAGTCCATCGAATAGCGCCCGCCGACCCAGTCCCAGAAACCGAACATGTTATCGGTGTCGATCCCGAATTTGCGCACCTCGGCGGCGTTGGTCGAGACCGCGACGAAATGCTTCGCGATCGCCTTCTCGTCGCCCAGCGCGTCGAGCGTCCACTTCCGCGCGCTGTGCGCGTTGGTCATCGTCTCGAGCGTGGTGAACGTCTTCGACGAGATGACGAACAGCGTCTCGGCCGCGTCGAGGTCGCGTGTCGCCTCGGCGAAATCGGTGCCGTCCACGTTGGAGACGAAGCGCAGAGTGAGATTGCGATCGCTGAAGTGGCGCAACGCCTCGTACGCCATCACCGGCCCCAGGTCCGAGCCGCCGATGCCGACGTTGATGACGTTGCGGATGCGTTTGCCGGTATGGCCCTTCCATGAACCGTCTCGCACGCGGGCGCTGAACGCCGCCATCCGCTCGAGCACCTCGTGCACCTCCGGCACGACGTTTTTGCCGTCCACCGTGATCGTCGCGCCGCGCGGCGCGCGCAGTGCCACGTGCAGCACCGCGCGCCGCTCGGTGACGTTGATCTTCTCGCCCGTGAACATCGCGTCGATCCGCGCGCGCAGCCCCGACTCCTCGGCCAGCGCCAGCAGCAGGCGCATCGTCTCCTCGTCGATCCGATGCTTGGAGTAGTCGAGGTAAAGCCCCGCCGCCTCGAGCGCGAAGCGCTCGCCACGCTTGGGGTCCTCGGCGAAGAGCGTGCGCAGATGAACGCCGCGAATCCTGCGGTAGTGCTCGCCGAGCGCCTTAAAGGCCGGGCGCGCGGCGAGCGGCGCCGTTTTGGTCTCCATCGGTAGGTTCCCCTTTTTTCGGCATCTGCCCTCGTTTCCGGCAGTCCGCCCTTTTTCCGCGATCAGCTCGCCTTCTTCAGCGCGGCGCTCTTATCGACGAGGCAGGCCAGCAGATCGTCCCACGACTTGACGAAGGCCTCCGCGCCTTCGCGCTGAAGCTGTTCGCCAAGCGCGTCGACATCGATTCCCGCCTTCTTGAACTCGGCCAGCTCTGCCTCGGCGTTGTCGCCGTCGGGCGGCAGCATCGCGCCCACCTCGCCGTGATCGGCGAGCGCCTTGAGCGTATTTTCGGGCATCGTGTTGACCGTATGAGGCGAGGCGAGCGACTTCACGTAGAGCACGTCCGAGGCCTTGGGATCCTTGGTGCCGGTGCTGGCCCACAGCAGGCGCTGCGAGCGCGCACCGTAGTTGAGCAGCCGCAGCCAGCGGTTGGTCGCGAGCAGTTCGCGGTAGGCCTTGTAGATGCGCTTGGATATCGCGATCCCCAGCCGGTCATGCAGCGCGGGCGGCACCTTCTTGGCCGCCGCCACGTCCCATCGGCTGACAAACACCGAGGCGACCGAACCGACGTGAGGATTGAGGCCGGCCGCGACGCGGCGCTCGATTCCGCGCATATAGGCCTCGGCCGCGGCGACATACTGCTCGCGCGAGAAGAGCAGCGTCACGTTGATCGGCACGCCGGCGAAGATCGCCTCCTCGATCGCGGGCAGGCCTTCGCGCGTGCCCGGTATCTTCATGAACAGGTTGGGACGCGCGCCGCGCGCGGACAACCCTTTGGCGGCCGCGATGCTCGCGGCGGTGTCATAGGCAAGCTTGGGCGAAATCTCGAGCGAGACCCATCCGTCCACCCCGTTGGTCCGTTCGTGGATCGGACGAAAGAGGTCGGCGGCGCGCGTCAGATCTTCCAGCGCGAGATCGAAAAACAGATCCTCGCCATGTTTCCCCGCCCCGGTCTTCTCGCGGATCGCCGCGTCGTAGTCGCTGCTGTTCTTGATCGCGAGGTCGAAGATGCTCGGATTGGAAGTCAGGCCGGTGACCGAAAGATCGTCGATATAGCGTTTGAGCACGCCGCTGGTCAGCAGGCCGCGGGTGATGTTATCGAGCCAGATGCTCTGGCCTGCCTGATGCAATTGCTGGGTCGCTTTCATAATTTCCTCCTTGCGTCTCGCGCGCGCGGCGCCGAGGCGCGGCTTAGACCGATAACGGCCTGAGCTACAAAATCGTCCGGCGGCTCAACTCACTTCACTTCGGCGGGTTGTGCCAGCCGTCCACTTCCGCGGTCAATTCATCGGCCTTTGCAGGTCCCCAGGTTCCCGGCTGATATTCCAGCGCGGGCGTGGCGTCGCCCAGAATGGGCTGGACGATCGCCCACTGAGCCTCGACCGCGTCCTGGCGCGTGAACAGCAGATGGTCGCCGGCCATCGCATCGCCGAGCAGCCGCTCGTAAGCGTCCATCTCTTCGCCCTGCGGCCGCTGGACGAGCTTGAGTTCCGTCGGGGCGGATTCCATGTGTTCGCCGGGACGCTTGATCTGCGCGCCGATCGCGATCAGCACGTCGGGCCCGAGCCGGAAACGATAGTGGTTGGCGTCCTCGCTGCGGAGCTTGCGCAGCGGCGGCCGCTTGAGCGTGACGATCACCTCGGTCGCGGTCACCGGCATGCACTTGCCGGCGCGGATAAAAAAAGGCACGCCGTCCCATCGCCACGAATCGATATGCAGCCGCACGGCGGCAAAGGTTTCGACCGTCGAGTTCGGCTTGACGCCCGCCTCCTTGCGATAGCCGGCGAATTGTCCGCGCACGAGGTCGTCGGGGTCGAGCGGCAGGATCGAGCGGAAGACCTTCACCTTCTCGTCCTGGATCGATTCCGGGTAGGTGGTCAGCGGCGGCTCCATCGCCAGGTACGCGACGACCTGCAGCAGATGGTTCTGCACGACGTCGCGGATCGCGCCGTTGGCGTCGTAAAAGGCCCCGCGTCCCTGCACGCCGAAGCTCTCCGCCATCGTGATCTGCACGCTCTCGACGTAGCGCCGGTTCCAGATCGGCTCGAGAAACGAATTGGCGAAACGGAACAGCACCAGGTTCTGCACCGGCTCCTTGCCGAGGTAGTGATCGATGCGGAACACCGCGGATTCGTCGAACACCGAATGGAGCGTCGCGTTGAGCTCTTGTGCCGAGGGCAGATCGTGGCCGAATGGTTTTTCGAGGATCACACGCCCGTTCTCGGCGCATCCGGAACTGCCGAGTCCCTGGATCACGGTTTCGAACAGGCTCGGCGGGATCGCCAGGTAATGCGTGGGGTGGCGCGCGCCGCCGAGCGTCTTGCGCAGCGCCGCGTAAGTCGCCGGATCCTTGTAGTCGCTGTCGATGTAGGCGAGGCGCGTGATCAGCCGGGCGAAGGCCTCGTCGTTGACGCCGCCGCCGTGCTTCTCGACGCTTTCGCGCGCGCGGGCGCGCAGCTGATCGAGGTTCCAGCCCGACTTGGCCACGCCGATCACCGGGAAATCGAGATGCCCCCTGCCCGCCATCGCGTGCAACGCCGGAAATATCTTTTTGTATGCGAGATCGCCGCTCGCGCCGAAGAACGCGAGCGCGTCCGAGTGCGGTTGCGCGCTGCTCATGACTTCTTCTCCAGATGGCCGCCGAACTCATAGCGCATCGCGGAGAGCAGCTTGTCGGCGAAATCGGCCGCGCCGCGCGAACTGAAGCGCTCGTAGAGCGCCGCCGTCAGCACCGGCGCCGGCACGCCCTCGTCGATCGCCGCGTCTACCGTCCATCGCCCTTCGCCCGAATCAGAGACCCGGCCCGTGAACTTCGCGAGCGCCGGATCGCCGGCCAGCGCGTCGGCCGTAAGGTCGAGCAGCCACGAAGCGATCACGCTGCCGCGGCGCCAGACTTCGGCGATGTCGGTCAGATTGAAATCATACTGGTAGAGTTCAGGCTCGCGCAGCGGCGTGGTCTCGGCGTCGGAGGCCTGCTGATGCTTGCCGACATTGGCGTGGCGCAAGATGTTCACGCCTTCCGCGTAAGCCGCCATCAGGCCGTATTCGATTCCATTGTGCACCATCTTGACGAAATGCCCCGCGCCGTTGGGTCCGCAATGCAGGTAGCCGTGCTCGGCCGTGCTCGGCGCGGACTTTTCGCGCGCGGGCGTGCGCGGCGCGGAATCGATCGGCGGCGCGAGCGTGGCGAAAATCGGATCGAGATGCTTTATGACGTCGGGCTCGCCGCCGATCATCTGGCAGAAGCCGCGCTCGAGTCCCCATACGCCGCCGCTGGTGCCGGAGTCCACGTAGTGAATCCCTCTGGCGCGCAGCCCCTTGGCGCGGCGAATATCGTCGACGTAGTAGGAATTGCCGCCGTCGACCAGGATGTCGCCCGGCTCGAAGCGGCTCGCCAGATCCGCGAGCGTTTGTTCGACGAACGCCGCCGGCACCATCATCCAGGCCACTCGCGGCTTCTTGAGCTTCGCCTTGAAATCGTCAAGCGAGGCCGCGCCGGCCGCACCCTCCTTGACCAGGGCCTTTACCGCGTCGGCATTGATGTCGAAGACCACGCACTCGTGCCCGCCACGCAGGAGCCGCCGTACCATGTTGGCGCCCATCCTGCCGAGACCAACCATGCCTATCTGCATTGCTATCGCTCCTTAGAAGATCGGGGCCCGCCTGACGGCGCGCCGTTGACACGAGAGTGTCTGCAATCACCAGTATGCACCCTGGCGGGTCTCATGGAGAACTGCGGCAGACTTCACAGAACGGTCTTCACAGCTCGTGCGCAATTTCCTTGAGCACGGACAGATCGAATTTGTCGCAACCCTGAGCGCGCTTGCCTCGCGCCGTTAAGAGATCGTGAAGTCTCTTTTTCAAGCAATCGCCGACGAGTTCCAACTTCGAAGCGAACTTGACGTAAGGGTCGATGCCACTGCTTTCTGCGCTTCGTTCTACGCGTGTAATGGCCGGAAAATCGGAATCCAATGCCTCTAAATCATCCCTAGCGTGCAATGCGACATCGTCGCATGCTCAGTTAAGCCTGAACTTGCCAAGCTAAAGCCAAAAATGCTAACGTTTGGTGCGTGGGGTTCGCCGTTTCTTCAGTGAAACGGTCCAAGGGACGGGCGGTCGGCGGCCCGCAATCGCGGTCGCCAAAAATGGAGGAGGGAACTCGGATGAAACTCAAAGAAAGAATTTTGACGAAGACGCGAAAGGGGAGCAGCGGGCAGACGTTTTCAGAGTACTCGATCGTTCTGCTGTGTGTTGGTATCGCAGCCTTCTCCGCCTACGCCGGATTGGGAGCCGGGGTCAAAACCTTCGCAAGCAATGTCGTGACCTTCGTCGCCGCGGCAGCAGCCGCTCTATAAGTAAGAAGAACGGTCACACATCTCTCCGATGCGGGGGACCCAGGAGGCCGGAGTTCAACTCCGGCCTCTTCTTTTTCCACACAATCGGCATACCGGTGGGCAGCGGCCGGAGCGCGCGCGGCATGTGAATAATCCGCAAGCGCGGTCGTCGAATTATTCGAGTGCGGATATTTGAAACCAGTGTCCGCGCTTCGGTTGCAAGCTCCTCCCGGCAGCCGAATTGAGGTTCGCCGCAAGGCGGGCCATGAACAGGCGGGCATCAGAGAGCCTCCCCCCTCTTTTGGTGCCCGCCGTTCTCCTTTGGGGCCGACATTCCGAGTCGAGTCACCCTGAGGGTCCCGCGGTAGTCGCCAGCCGTTGTACCGGGTGGAAAACGATCCTCTCGGCGCAAAGCTTGACGAATTTTCGAGCGCCGCTCCTTGACAGTGCCGAAGCCGCCACGGCATAGCTTGATGCTCGATGTGGACAAAAAGATGTTTGCTGATCGCGCCGGTGTTGGCTTTCGTCATGACGGCATTGCTGCTCAGTTGCGGCGGCAGTTCGACTAGCTCGGCTCCGGTGGCGACCGCCACGCCGATAACCCTGATAGCGATACGGATTTGCGGTCAGTTGCCGTCAAGCTCCCCTTGCACGCCATCGGGACCGGTCCAGATTCCGCTCGGCACGCAGGACTTCCAACTTTGGGCGCAGGGCCAGTTCAGCTCCAACGGCGTCAATTCGTTTTCCAATAT
>DATJXN010000131.1 GCA_035500095.1 Candidatus Binataceae bacterium | reverse complement strand
CCGCCGGGGTCGACGCAATTTTCAAACAGCAGAAGTTTCAGCAGGGTCCCAAGGATCGCAAGGGCCCGATCACGGTCGCGGCGGCCGTCGACGCCGACAACAAGAAGCTCAAGTGGGGCGCGGGCGACGCCCGCCTGGTGGTTTACGGCTCGACCGACTTCGCCGACAACCAGGACATCGCGCAGGTCTTCAACCAGGATTTCTTCCTCAACACGGTGGATTGGCTGGCCGGCGAGAGCGCCACGATCGCGATTCGCCCGCGCGCGCTGCGCGCCTCGCGCGTGGACCTGAGCGTCAGCCAGTTCAACACTGTTTTCGTGGCCTCGGTGCTGATGTTGCCCGAGCTGCTGCTGATCCTGGGAATCGTCGTGTGGTGGGAGCGGCGTAACTGACGCCGCCGCTGAAGTTCGGCTCCGCGTTCTGCGATGCGTCTGCGCAATACCGTCATCGTTCTAATCCTGCTGGTGGTGCTGGGCGGCTATTCGCTCATCATCCTGTTCGGTTCCCGGCCGGTGCCGCCGCCGACGCTGTTCAACGTCGACGCCAGGCACATCAGCGGCATCGACCTCCGCTACCCCGACAGCGAACTCGAGCTGGTTCGTAATCCCAATCACACGTGGAGCGTGGTCAAGCCGATCAAGACCGACGGCGACCAGGGTTCGGTCGACGGCCTGGCCCAGGCGCTGGCCAACGCGCAGCTCACCCGCACGATCCAGGACCAGCCCGTGAGCCTCAAGCCCTTCGGTCTCGAGACACCCACGGCGAGGATAACCGTCACGACCGATAACAAGGGCGTCCTGCCCGAACTGCTGGTCGGCAATGCAAGCCCGGTGAGCACCGGGGTTTACGTGAAGCTCGCCAATCAGCCGTCGGTGCTGATGACCACCAGCGATTTCACCAGCGCGATCACCAAGAAGGTCAACGACGTGCGCTCGCGTGAGCTTGCGACCTTCAACATGGAGGACGTGCAACAGATCGTGCTGCACAGCGGCGCCAGCGCGCCGATTGAAATCGACCGGCAGGGCGGGCAATGGCGAATCGTCGCGCCCGGCCACTATCCGGCCGACGCCGATAGTGTCGCGCAGATGCTGACCGCGCTGGTTGATGCGCACATCAACGAGTTCGTGACCGACGCGCCCAAGGACCTTGGCCAGTACGGGCTGAAGAATCCGCAGATCGAGATCGACGTTTACACCGGCAAGGACAAGACCAATCATCCGCTGCTGATTGGACTGGAACAGCCGCAAGCTTCAAAGAAGGCCGTTTACGCCAAGCGCGGCGGCGAGAATTCGGTCTACACCGTGGATGACGCGCTGCTCGCCAAGGTCAACCTGAGCGCATGGGACCTGCGCGACAAGACCGTGATGAGGTTCGACCCGCTCAAGATCGGGCGTCTCGAAATCGAAAACCACGGCAAGCAGTTCACGCTCTCGCGCGGCCAGGCCGGCAAATGGCTGGTGGCCGACGGTAACAAGAGTTCGCCCGCCAACGGCCAGGCCGTGCAGACTTTTCTCGACGAGCTGGCGAATCTGAAGGGCGATAAGATCGTTCAGGACCCGATGACCGATCCGCAGAAAGTCTCGATGGACAAGCCGACCGAGCAGATCGCGGTCTTTGGTCTGGACGACAAGAAGATCGGCACGGTCAAGCTCGCGCAGATCCACACCAAGGTGCAGGTGGCGCCTGCCGAAGGCGACGACGAGTCCGAATCGAAGTCCAAGGCCGAGCGGACCGAGACGCGGATCGAAAACTACGCGACCTCTACCGCAGGCACCGCGGTTTACAGTCTGCGCGAGTCCGACTTCAGCCAGTTGGACATGAACGGGGACCAGTTTCAGATGACCCAGGCACTAGGGACGCCCGCGCCTATGCCGGCGAAAAAATAGTCACCGGTCCGCGAATTTCTTTTGGCGGCCCCGCGGCCCGGCGCTCAGCCTTCGGCGATAACGTAAGCCATCGCGCTGGTCGCGGTGTGGGTGAGGCTCAGATGGAAGACGGCGATGCGCTTGCGGCGCGCGAACTCGGCCGCCTTGCCCGAGAGCACGATCGTCGGCGCCTGGCCGCGCTCGCGCACCACTTCGATCTCGCGCCAGCCCACGTTGCGGTTCCATCCGGTGCCCATCGCCTTCATCGCTGCCTCCTTGGCGGCGAAGCGGGCGGCATAGCTCTGGTAGCGCGGGCGTCCGCGCGATTCGCAGTAGGCGACTTCGCGCTCGGTATAGACGCGTTCGCGAAAGCGCTCGCCGGTCTGCGGGCGGGTAAGCGCGCGCTCGACGCGTTCGACTTCGATCATGTCGATTCCGGTGCCGGCGATCCGCATGACGCCGCAATCTTAGACGGAGCGAATGGACGAAGAAAGGCTCGAGGGGCCGGCGAAACGGCTTGCGGCCACTCGACGCCCGATTCTATTCTTCATTACAGAACCGGCCGGCAGGAGAACCCGATGGCGCAGCTCAAGATCACCGTCAACAAAGCGAAATGCATCTCGAGCGAGGATTGCATCGAGTCGGCGCCGACCGTCTTTCGTCTCGACGCCGAGGGCAAGTCTGAGGTCTACGATCCGGCCGGCGCGCCCGACGCGGCCATCCTGGCTGCAGCGCGCGGATGTCCGGTCAAGGCGATAGTCGTACTTGACGAAGAAACCGGGACACAGCTATTTCCGCCACCCAAAAAATAGCCGCACGCCGGCGCCGCGCGCCGGGCGAACTGTACGTCGCACAGACCGGCGATCTTGCAGCGATCGAAGTTCTGCTGGCCCAGGTCGGCGAATCGGCGGGAATCGCCGCAGGCGGACTGGACGCGCCGGGCGCGTGCTGGATAGGCGCATCGGTCGGAGATGCGAGCACCGTTCTGGCCGGAATCATTGGAATCGAGACGATCGTCGATATGGCGGTCATCCGGTCGCTCGCGGTTAGCGAGGCGATGCGCCGGCGCGGAATCGGCACGGCGCTGGTCGGAGCCGCGCGCAAGGCGGCGCATACGCGCGGCGCGCGAAAACTGTATGCGCTCGGTCGCCGCGGCCACGACTGTATAAGCCGGGACGGTATAAGCCAGGACTATATGCTTCGCTTCGGATTCGAGCCTGTCGCATTGACCGCGATGGTCGAAGATCTGGACGGCACTTTCACGGCGGGCTATCTGCGCGCCCATCCGGAGCAGCTCGCGCGAATCGACGCGCTCGGGCTCGACCTCTCGCGCGACGGCGTGATCGAACGTTGATCGCGGCGTTGAGTCGCGGCGCGAAACGCCGCTCTGATCGCTTTCAAACCGCCGGCGGATTCGGAAACACCTGCTGATAGGATCTTTTCGCGCGGAACTCGATCGCGGCCGGTTCGGCAGGCTGCCTTTCGCGTAGTCCCAGGTCGAGGATCATACATTTCACCGACCCGCCGCCCTTGGCCAGAAATTCGCTCACATCGACCAGCACCGGCTCGACATCGCGGTCATGTACCTTGGCGATCAGCGCATCGCTAATGCCTGCGGGCATGAACAGAAAGAACCTGCCGTCGTGGTCAACCTGGTATGAGTTGGCCGCGTAGAGCGCGGCGTCGGCCTCCGCCAGCTCGATCAGGTTGCCGCGAAACTCGGCGCGCAGACGCTCGCGGGACGCAGGCGTCATCCCCTCCATATAGGCGAGGAGATACTCGCGGCGCGGGCCGAACGAGCAGAGCACCGTGTCGCCGTGATAGTGCGCCTCCAGGCACAGCTCGAGCTCGATTATCGGATGTTCTTTCGCGATCAGTCGGAGTTCCTGGGCGGCGCCTGCGTCCGAGCGGAAGCCATAGACGCGCCGCCAGGGCGGAATCCCCAGGCGCGGAACGAAGCGCTGGCGTTCGACGCTCCCGTAGGTGAAAAGCATAAAGCTTCCGGCGGGGAAGAAATCGGCCTCGCCCTCGAAGCGCGCCGTCATCGCGCCGCATCGATAACCTATCGACTCGAGGAAAGGCCGATAGACCTCGCGCTCGCGGGCGCGCGTCGGCAGCAGGTTGGCGAGATAAAAAATCCTGTCTTCCGCAGGCGCGTCGCCCAGCGGATACAGGAAGCCCGCATTGGCGGGATAGACGAGACCGCTCAACCCCTGATGCGGTTCGATTACGCATACCTCTGCGCCGTACGCGAGGAGCGCACGCGCAAGCCCGTGCCATTGCTTGCGCGCGCGGCCGGCATCAACGGACTTCCTGATGCCGAGGACGTTGCGGGTGTGCGGATTGGCGCCGCCGAGTACCGAGAAATAGGTGGGATCGCCCATGAGGACGGTTCGGGGCATCGTTACGGCTCCGCTGCTGTTCCGCGACCCGGAGTATGTCCGCCGCGCGCGCGGCGCCGCGCCTACTTGCGGTCGAGTTCCGTCAGCAATTCGATCTGCGGCTTCTCGGCCAGCAGATTCGCGATCCGCGCGCCCATCTCTTTCATGTGCTCGGTCTTGCGATGCGTCGCGAAGGCGGCGTCGTCGGTGTAGGTCTCGTACCAGACGAAAGTGGTCGGATCGTCCTTCGACTTGTGCAGGACGTAAGTCAGGCAGCCCGGCTCGGCGGCGCGGACTTTCTTGATCATGTCGCGAAAGGCAGCCTCGAGTTCACCTTCGGATCCTGGCTTGGCTTTGATTCTCGCAATCAATGTGAACGACATCGGTTTCTCCTTGTTTTCTCTGGTCATAGTTGGGCCGGAGGCCTTTTACAAGCCGCCCCTTTTCGCAGCCCGCCCTGGCAGCAAGCGCCCGCGGCTTTGCGCTCGGCGCACGCTTCGCGCAAGATCGGTAGGCCGCTGGCGGGCCACGATTGCCTGAATGGCCGATTTGGCGGCACGCACAACCGAGCAGAGAGGGCAGATAATGATCGGGTTCGAGCTTACCGACGAGCAGAAGGACTTGCGCCGTCTCGCGCGCGAATTTGCCGAACGCGAGATGATTCCGCGCGCGCGCGAGTACGACGAGAAGGAGATCTTTCCGCGCGACGTCTGCGCGGCCGCCTTCAAGGCCGGCCTGATGAACCTCGGCGTGCCGCGCGAGCAGGGCGGCCTCGGCCTCAGCATCCTCGACTCGAGCATCATTATCGAGGAGCTGAACTACGGATGCTCCGGGATGGCTAACGCGGTCGGCGCCAACGAACTCGCAACGCTGCCGCTGGTGGTCGCGGGCAACGAGGAACAGAAAGCCACCTACCTCGGCCGCCTGGTCAAGGAGCTGACCCTTTGCGCCTTCGCGATCACCGAGCCGGGCGCCGGCTCCGACGTCGCCGCGATGAGCACGACGTATCGGCGCGAGGGCGACTCCTTCGTGCTCAACGGCACCAAGCATTTCATCTCGAACGGCTCGATGGCCGATTGGTACGTGACCTTCGCGACCGCCGACCGCAAGCTCAAGCACAAGGGCATCTCGTGCTTCGTCTTTCCCGCCGACCTTCCGGGGATCACGCGGCGGCGGATGCACGGCAAGCTCGGCCAGCGCGCCGCCGACACCGGCGAGATCGTCTATGACGAGGTGCGCATCCCGGCCAGCGCGATGGTCGGCCGCGAGGGCGAGGGCTTCAAGTACGCGATGGCGACGTTCGACCGCAGCCGTCCCGAAATCGGCGCGATCGCGACCGGCGTCGCCCAGCGCGCGCTCGACGAGTGCGTCAAATACTCGCAGCAGCGCCAGGCCTTCGGCGCGCCGATCGCGAGCTTCCAGGCGATCCAGTTCATGATGGCCGACATGGCGGTGGCGGTCGAAGCGATGCGTCTCTTGACCTACAAGGCGGCGTGGCTGGTCGATCGGGGCGAGAGCCCCAACGCGATTTCGAGTTACGCCAAGCTCTACAGCGCCGATGCCTGCATGAAGGTCACCACGGACGCGGTGCAGATCTTCGGCGGCTACGGCTACATGAATGACTATCCGGTGCAGAAGCTGATGCGCGACGCGAAGCTGCTGCAGATTTACGAGGGTACGTCGCAGATCCAGCGGATGGTGATCGCGCGGAGCCTGCTCAAGCAGTAGCCGCCGCGCGTGCGGATCGGTTTTATTTGTGCGTCTTCTCCACGGACGACGGGCGCATCATCGTGCTGGCGACATAAGTCGAGAGCGCGCGCGGCGCGAACTTGCTCGCGATCACCAGCGCGTTGTTGAGCGCGCCCGCCACGCATACTGAACGGCCGCTCGCGGCCGCCGCTATCGCCTGGCTGACGACCTGATCCGCTTCGGTCCACATGAACGACGGAGCGTGCATCCGCTCGTTGTTCGCGACCTTCTGGAACTCGGTGTGGACCGGCCCCGGGCAGAACGCCATCACGGTCACGCCCGTTCCCCGCAGTTCCGCGGCGACCGCCTCGCTGAAGCTCAGCACGAAGGCCTTGCTCGCGCCGTAAGTCGCCATGTAGGGCGTGGCCTGGAAGGCCGCGGTCGAGGCGACATTGATTACCGTGCCGCGCCGCCGTTCGACCATCGCGGGCAGAAACAGCCGCGTCATCGCCACCAACGAAGTTACGTTGAGCTCGATCTCTTCGAGTTCGCGCTCGAGCGGCAAAAGATGAAAGCTGCCGGTCGTGCCGAAGCCAGCGTTGTTGACCAGGTAATCGATTTGAACGCCGTCGCCGGCGAGCTGCTGATAGAGCGCGGCCGGAGTCTCATGCCGGGCGAGGTCAACAGGAACGATCCGCACCGTGCCGGAGCCTGCGGTGCGCGCGCGTCCGGCGACTTCCGCGAGCCGGTCTTCGCGCCGGGCGACCAACACGAGGTCGTAGTGCTCGCGGCCCAGCGCATAGGCGAACTGTTCGCCGAGCCCGCTCGATGCTCCGGTGATTAACGCGGTTGGCAAGTTGGCTCCTCCGTTGGCTCGGAAAGACCCGGAACGATGCGGGTTAAGCGGATGTAAGGCCCAGTTCCTTGCGGAAGTGCTCGACAGTCATCGCGAGTCCCTGGCGCAGCGGAATTTTCGGCGACCATCCGAGCGCCGAACTGGCGAGGCTGATATCCGGACGGCGGCGCACCGGGTCGTCGGGCCGCGCGGGATGGTATGCGAGCTTCGAGCCGCTGCGGGCAAGTTCGACCGCGAGCGACGCGAGCTCCAGGATCGTGAACTCATCGGGATTGCCGATATTGACCGGCCCGGTGAGACCTTCCGCGTTCATCATCCGCACCAGCGCCTCGATGATGTCGTCGACGTAGGCGAACGAACGGGTCTGCTTGCCGTCGCCATAGATCGGCAGTTCCTCGCCGCGCAGCGCCGCGACGCAGAAGTTGGACACCACCCGTCCGTCGTTGATCGCCATCCGTGGCCCGTAAGTGTTGAAGATGCGCACGATGCGGATGTCGACGTTGTTCTGGCGGTGGTAATCCATCATCAGGCACTCGGCCACCCGCTTACCCTCGTCGTAGCAGGAACGCACGCCGATCGGATTGACGTGGCCCCAGTAGCTCTCGGTCTGCGGATGCTGCTCGGGGTCGCCGTAAACCTCGCTGGTCGAGGTCAGCAGGATTCGCGCGCGCACGCGCTTGGCCAGCCCCAGCATGTTGATCGTGCCCATCACGCTGGTCTTGATGGTTTTGACCGGGTTGTACTGGTAGTGCACCGGCGAGGCGGGACAGGCGAGATGAAAGATGCGATCGACTTCGAGCAGAATCGGCTCGACGATGTCGTGGCGGATGAACTCGAAGGCGGGATGGGCCTTCAGGTGCTGGATGCTGGCGCGCTTGCCGCTGAAATAGTTGTCGAGACAGATGACGTCGTGCCCCTCGCGAAGCAGCCGCTCGCACAGGTGCGATCCAAGGAACCCCGCGCCGCCCGTCACCAGTATTCGCACGTCGCGCCCCTCCCGCAGGAAACTCCCGCAGCCCAGAATTCTAAAGGATTGGCCGCGTGCGCGGAAGGCTGCCCGCCGCGGCGGCGCGCGGCGTCAGCGGCGGTTTTCGCGCACCAGCGCGAGCACGTTCTCGATCACGTAGGCCACGTCGTCGTCGCTCATCGCGGGATAGATCGGCAGCGACAGGCATCGGCTGTACACGTCCTCGGCAACCGGGAAATCGCCGGTGCGGTAGCCGTAGCGTTGCTGATAGAAGTGCATCGTGTTGAGCGGAATGCAGTGCACCGAGGTTCCGACGCCGCGTTCGCGCAGAAGCTCGACCATCTGCGCGCGCCCGATCCGAAGCTGCTCGGGACGCATGCGCAGAACGTAGAGATGCCAGGCGTGCTCGATGCCAGGCTCCTCGTACGGGACCTGGAGCGCAGGCTCCGCGCGCAGCGCGTCGTTGTAGGCGCGCGCGATCGCCGTGCGCCGGCGCATGAATTCGTCGGCGCGCGCGAGTTGCGCCACGCCGATCGCGGCGTGGACGTCGGAGAGGTTGTACTTGAAGCCGACGTCGTGGATCTCGTAAAACCACGAACCGCTGCGATCGTAGCGCTTCCAGGCGTCGCGATTCATCCCGTGCAGGCTTGCGACCGCGATCCGCTCGGCCAGCGCGTCGTCCTCGGTCGTCACCATCCCGCCCTCGGCGCTGGTGATGTTCTTGGTCGCGTAAAAGCTGAAGCAGGACAGGTCGCCGATCGTCCCGATCCGCGTCATGCCGCGGCCCTCGAGATGGCGCGCCGAGCCGACCGCGTGCGCCGCGTCCTCGACGATCTTGAGGTTGTGGCTGCGGGCGATCGAGAGCAGACGGTCCATGTTGCAGGCGTGGCCGGCAAAGTGCACCGGCAAGATCGCGCGCACGCGCCGATTCTGTCCGTTTTCGAGGGCTTCCTCGACCCGCGCCGGGTTCAGGTTGAAGGTGCCGGGATCGACATCGACGAATACCGGTCTCGCGCCAAGGTAACCGATCACCTCGGCCGTGGCCGTGAACGTGAACGGCGTGGTGATGACCTCGTCGCCCGGTCCGACGCCGAGCGCGAACAGCGCCAGATGCAGCGCGCCCGTGCAATGCGCGACCGCCAGCGCGTGGCGCGCGCCGACGTAAGCGGCGAACTCTTTCTCGAAGCGCTTGGCTTTGGGGCCGGTGGTGATCCATCCCGAGCGCAGGCTGTCGAGCACCTCGCGCTCCTCAGCGGGGCCGATCGAGGGGCGATGAAAAGGGACTTGTCGCATCGCGGTTCGTGCGGAGTATAGAGGATCGCTTCGAAGCGCGGCAAGGTGGTGCGGCGAAAGCGTCAATTCGCCACGAGCACGATCGGGAAGCTCGCGAACCGCGACTGACTATTCGAGCGGCAGTGCGCCCGCCGGCAGACGGCGCCACTGCGAATCATCTCCATTGCTCGGCGCGTTGGAGCCCCCGCTGTTGCCGGTGCTGGCAGCGCCGCCCAGGGCCGCGGCGGGTGCGCTCGCCGCGGTCTTGGGCGCCTCACCTTCGTCGGTTGCGCCCGAAGCGTTCGTATCGCCCTCGCTGTCGTCGCTTTCAGCGTCGGCCGCTGCGGGCATCGGCGCGGTCCTGATCTCGTTTATCCGCGGCGCTGCCGGTATTGCCGGGGCTGCCGGGATCACCGGTGCGGCCTTGGCCGTGGTGCTGTCGCCCTCGCTGTCAGTGTCCGTGTCCGCCTCGGTATCCGTGCTGGCGTTGGTGCTGCCGCTCGTGCTTGCGCCACCGGCGCTTGCCGCACTGCCGCCACCGGCGCTGTTGTCCGCGTCGGGTGCGGAGGCGGCGCTGCCCGGCGCAGGCAGCGGCGTAGTGCTCGCGGTATCGGTGGTTGGGGGCAGCGCTTCCGCCGGATCGGGTCCCGGCATGATGTAGGTGGGTACGCCGGTTTTCTCCTCGACCGCCTTCTCGAGCTTCACGGTTTCTATATGGGGAAGCAGTCCCTGGCTCTGCGCCAGGTTGAGCGCGTAGCGCCACAGTCCAGGATAAACGCCGTAGAGATCTTCATGGACCTCGACGTAGAGCCATCCGTTGCGCCATCCGTACTTGATCGGCTGATAAACGAAACGCCCCGGGGTGCCGACGCTCGTGCGGTTGTAGAGGCGCTCGATATCCTCGGGATATAGCCGCACGCATCCGTGGCTGACTTCCATCCCGACGCCCCACGGCACGTTGGTTCCGTGCAGCGCGTACATCGGCAGCGTCAGCGCCAGCCGGTAGTGGCCGAGCGGATTGTCGGGGTCTCCGCCCTCGATCATGTGCTCGGCCTCGCCGTCGCGCTCGAGATGCTCTTGATAGATGTCATCGGGCACGACCCAGGTCGGATTGTGAGTTTTGTCGCGAATCGTCCAGATGCCGGTCGGAGTGCGCCAATCGTAGCGTCCGAGTCCCACCGGGAAAGTGTAGATGACCGTCGGATGCACGCCGCCCGCCGCATGCGGCTTGGCTTTGCCCGGCCGAGCCTTGGGGTGGCGCGGTTCGGCATAGGCGGTATGCGTGAACCGCGCCTTGCCGTTTTTATGCCGGCCGGCGGCCGCCGCCGTCGGGTAATAGTAGTAAAGGCGCATCTCCGGGATGTTCATCACGATGCCGGAGCGCGGCGCATTAGGCAGGATGTGCTCGGTGGGGATGACGACCAGTTTGCCGACCGGCGGCGACCACCAATCCATGTGATGGTTGGCGTTGGAAACCTCGGTTGGGCTAAGGCCGTACCAGCGCGCAACGTCGAGCAGGGTGTCGCCCTGGCGAATCGTGTAGGTTTGCAGCGAACCGACAATATCGTTGCGCGCGCCGGGAACCGGATAACCGACCAGTGGACGGTTCTCGAAATCGTTTTCGCTCCAGCTATGCGCGAGACGGGGTGCCGCACAGATCGCCACCACCGCCAAGAGCAGCGCCGCGACACATCCGGCGCCAATCCGCGAGCTCAACCACGCTCTCCTGCGGTACATTGCTACGCCTCGCCCCCCTGCGGCGCACCCCGTCGCCTCATCCCTGGACACGCAAAAATCATAGGGAAATGCCTATCACTCGGCAACGGGCCTCAGGTTGGCGAATTTCAGCACCAGCAGTTTCACCCCGCCGCGCTCGAAATGCACCCACGCCTTGGCGCCTTCGCCGCGCCCTTCGCGCCGGCGCACCACGCCGCGGCCGAAGGTCTGATGCACGACGCATGCGCCGACCCCCATCTCGTCGCCGGCGTCGCCGTCTTCGGAGATCTGGCTCGTGCTGTAGTCAACGTAGGTGCCGCGGCTCGGGGGCCTGAGCGGCGAGCCCGGCTTCTGCGGCGCGACGCGATTGATCAGCGCCGGGTCGATCTCGCCGAGAAAGCGCGAGGGCCGCGATTCGTTGCGCTGGCCATAGAGCTCGCGCGTCAGCGTGTTGGTGAGATACAGCAGCCGCCGCGCCCGCGTCATCCCCACGTAGCACAGCCGGCGCTCCTCCTCGATTTCGCGTCCGTCGTCGCCCGAGCGAAAATGCGGAAACAGCCCTTCTTCCATCCCCGCGATGAACACCACCGGGTACTCGAGGCCCTTGGAAGTATGGAGAGTCATCAGCGCCGCGCGCCCGCCGCGGCTCGCGACCTGATCCGCGTCGCTGACCAGGGCGACGCGCTCGAGGAAATCGGCGAGCCCGCCGTTTTCTCCTTCGGCGTCGAAGGCATCGGCCGCCGATAACATCTCGGCCACGTTCTGGCGGCGCGCGGCGCCGTCGGGCATCGCGTCGAGATAGGCGAGGAAGCCCGCCCGCTCGATCACTTCGTCAAGGATTGCGCGCACCTTCGTCGCCGGCACGCGATCGGCGAGGTCGCGCATCCACGCGTAGAGTTCGCCCGCCTGCTTGGCTGAGCGCAGCGCCACCCGCGAATTGGTCTCGAGGCGCCCGAGCGCCTCGAACGCCGTGACGCGCTCTTCGGCGGCGATTTGCGCCGCAACCTCGAGCGTCCTGGCGCCCACGCCGCGCGTCGGCGCGCCCACCATCCGCTCGACGCTTACCGCATCGGCCGGATTCGCCAGCACGCGGAGGTAGGCGAGCAGGTCCTTGACCTCGCGATGCTCATAGAAGCGGAGTCCGCCGACGACATAGTAGGGAATGCGCCGGCGCACCAGCGCCTCTTCCAGCACGCGCGCCTGCGCGTTGACCCGGTAGAACACCACGATCTCGGCCGGTTCGGCACCCCCCTCGGCGGTGAGTCGCCCGATCTCGCGCGCGATGAAGTCGGCTTCGTCGCGCTCAGTGATGCCGGTGAAATAGGTGACCGGCTCGCCTGCGGCGTTCTCGGTCCACAAGCGTTTTTCCTTGCGCTCGCGATTGTTGCGGATGACCGTGTCAGCGGCGGCCAGGATGGTCTTGGTCGAGCGGTAGTTCTGTTCGAGCTTGAAGATGCGCGCCTGGGGAAAGTCGCGCTCGAAATCCAGGATGTTGCGGATGTCCGCGCCGCGCCATCGATAGATCGACTGATCTTCGTCGCCGACCACGCACAGGTTCGAAGTGCGCGCGGCGAGCGCGCGCACCAGCAGGTACTGCACGCGGTTGGTATCCTGGTATTCGTCGACCAGCAAACACTCCGCGCGCGACTGCCAGCGCAGCAGCACGCCCGGGTCGCGTTCGAAGATTTCATGCACGTTGAGCAGCAGGTCGCTGAAGTCCATCGCGTTCATCGCGCGCAGGCGCTCGCGGTAAAGGCGATAAATCGTGGCCAGGACCGCCTCGCGGCCGTCGCCGCCGGCGCTTGCGGCAAAGGCGGCGGGGCTGACGGCGTCGTTTTTCAGCTGCTCGATTCGCGCCCGCGCCATCTCGGGACTGGGCGATCCGGCGAGCGCCGCCTCTTCGATTACGCGGCGCAGCGCGGACATCGCGTCACTCTCGTCGAGGATCGAAAAGTTGGGCCGAAAGCCGAGCGCCCCGGCCTCCTGGCGAAGGATGCGCGCGCAGGCCGAATGAAACGTGCTGACCCAGGGCCAGCGCGAAGTCCCGCCCACCAGCGTCGCGATCCGCTCGCGCATCTCGCCTGCGGCCTTGTTGGTGAAGGTCACGGCCAGCATCCGCTCGGGAGCGGCCTCGCGTTCGCCGAGCAGGTGGGCGATGCGATAGGTCAGGACGCGGGTTTTGCCCGAGCCTGCGCCGGCCAGGATGAGAATAGGCCCGTCGGTCGCCAGCACGGCCTCGCGCTGGGCGGGATTGAGATCGTCAAGGTTAAGCATCGGTTCGCAATCATTTTACATCATTCGATGGGGCGCTGCGCGATTTTCCGCGCATCCTGACGTCGCCAGCGTAACCCACCCGCGAAATGCCGCGCGTCGGACGCGGCCGCGCTTTCGCAACGGCCCGGCGCCATCTCTGCTAAGCTGGCACCGGATGGCGAAGTACGAACCGCACGACACCTTCTATCGCAAAGCGCGCGATCGCGGACTGCCGTCGCGTGCGGCGTTCAAGATCGAGGAACTGCTCGCACGCTTTCGCCTCGTGCGCCCCGGTGCGCGCGTGGTGGATCTCGGATGCGCGCCAGGCGGATGGCTGAGCATGCTGGCCGCGGCCGTCGGGCCGCGGGGGAGGGTGGTGGGAATCGACTTGGCCGCGTGCCCGGCGGGCGCGCCCCACGTGGTAACGCTGGTCGGCGACATCCGCGATCCGGCGAGCCTCGCGGCGGTCGCCAAGGCCTTAGGGGCGCCTGCCGACCTCGTCACCAGCGATCTGGCGCCCAAGCTCAGCGGCGTCGCCGAGCGCGACCAGGCGCAGATGCTCGAGCTTGCGCATGCGGCGCTCGAATG
Organism: Candidatus Binataceae bacterium; assembly: GCA_035500095.1. Classification (NCBI taxonomy): domain Bacteria; phylum Candidatus Binatota; class Binatia (SeqCode); order Binatales (SeqCode); family Binataceae (SeqCode); species Binataceae bacterium (SeqCode). Next base: position 19,004 of record DATJXN010000131.1, on the reverse strand, counting down.
CGCGCGGACGCTGCTGCGTCCCGGCGGCGCGATGATCGTCAAAGTCTTTATGGGCGCGGATCTGGGCAAGGTCGTCGAGGCTTTCGCGCGCGTCTTTGCGCAGGTCGAGCGGACGCGCACGCGCGCGAGCCGCCCCGGTTCTTCGGAGCTTTACCTGGTGGCGCGGGGGTTTCGTAACTCGCCCGCAGCCGTGCGCCGGGCGTGAGGCCGGCATCGACTCACCCGGGTTGGATAGTACCGTGAAGCGGGCTAACGTATGGCGCATGTGCTTGGGGCGCATGTGGCATCGCCACGGAGCGTCGATCGCGGCCGTCGCGCTCGCCGCGATGCTGACGTCGTTGCCCGCATGCTCGCGGCATGGCGATGACGAAGGTATTTCGGCCGGCCAGGTGCGGGTCGAAGTGGCTAACGTTGGGCTGGACAACGACAGCGGCGCGCATTACGTCGTGCTTGAGGATTCCGCGCATCGCCGCTCGCTGCAGATACTGATTGGTGACGAGGAAGCGCGCACGATCATGCTCGAGATGCACGGAATCAAGCCCGATCGCCCGCTGACTCATGATCTGCTGCGCGGCCTGATCGAACAGACGGGCCATCGCGTCGATCGCGTCGTGATAACCAGCGTTCACAATCAAATCTACTACGCAGACATCTATCTCGACCGCGCGGGCGGGCGCATGGACAGCCGACCGAGCGATGCGATCGCCTTGGCGATGGGGATGGGAGCGCCGATCTTCGTGAACAGCGGACTCTTTCAAACTGTCGCCGCGCCGCATGACGTGCGCGCGGGCAAGGACCTGCCGGCTACCATCAAAGCCGAGGATATCGTCGTCCAGGAACTGAGCCCCGCGATCGCGAGGCAGTTCGCGGTGCCGCCGCAAAGCGGCGTTCTGGTGGCGGACGTCTCGGGACCGGCCGCGCGCGCGGGGCTGATGTGCGGCGATATCGTCACCGCGGTGGACAAGCATCCCGTGCGCACAACCTCGGACTTCGTGATGGCGCTGGTCGGATTCAGGGATCCCTACGTGAGCTTCAGCGTGATGCGCGGACAGCAGTCCCGCGTCATCACGGCCGAACGCCAGGGCCCCGAGCACGGCGCACACTAAGCGTTTGTTCGTTGCGCCGCGCCGGAGGGTCGGCGCCGGATCATCCCCGGCGAATCAGCAGGCTCCGCAAAAAACGCGGATCGATCGCGCGCGGGTCGAGTTCGGCGAGGTCCTCTTCAAGCACGCTCAGGCATGAGGCGACGAAGCGGGCCGAACGCGCGCGCGCAGCCTCGTCCGTGCGCGCCGCCAGTGCCGCGTCGACTATCCGGCGAAAGCCTTCGGCAAGCTTTGCCGGCCGTCCGCCGCCCGTCATTATTGCCATGTAAAGTTCGCCGAGCCGGCTCGTCTCGATTGGCGAGGGCGTGAGCCGCCGTTCGGGTTTGCGCTCGAGCGCGGCACGCGCGAAGGCGGTGATCAGGATTTGGCTGAGCCGGATCTCGCGCCCGGCAGTCTCGGCGCGGAAGGCGGGCGCCGCGATATTGATCGCCAACAGCTCTCCGAACAGATCGCGCATCGCCTCGATCTCGTCGAGCGCCGCGTGCGCCAGGTGCAGATCGCGCATCGCCGTGAAATCGCGCATCGCAACCGAGCCCTTGCCCTCGAGGCCGGCGAAGAAGCGCGGCCGGCGCTCGAGGAAACCGCCCAGCGCCTCGCGGTAGGGCGAATCGAGGTAGGCGATGTCGCGCCCGCGCACAGCGTCCAGGCCCAGCGCCGCGACGATCTGCTCGACGCGTTTGCGCAGATCGATCGTAAGGCTCACGCCCAGCCGGAACAGCAGCTTGAGATGAGTATCGCGCAGATGTTCGATCGCGTTGTCGAGGTCGCCGGCGGCCAGATACTCGAGCCCAAGGTTGAGATAGTGATGAGTCATCTCGACCGCAACGCGGACCGCTTCCACGTCGCCAAAATCGACCGCGCTGGCCACCAGCACCTGGTTGGTAACCAAGGCCATCTCACTGCGCAACTGGCGCTGGCCCTGCCCCGCGAACCCGGCCGTCAGCGCCGTGTTGAACAGCGAAAGGTCGGTGTCGGCCGGCACCGGCGCCATCCCGTGCGGCACCAGTTCGTCGTCGCGCAAAAGGTCGGCGCGCGTCGGCGCGCCGTAGGCCGCGCGGATTTTAAGGAAGTCGTGCGGATTGATGTAGGCAAAGACGTCCTGCGCCTCGAAGAAATCGGGAAAACCGCGATCGTTCAGCCGCGCGCGGCGGAACTGGTAGGCCTCCTCTTCGAGCTCCGCCTCGACGCTCCAGTAGATCTCCTCCATCAGCGCGGTAAAGTAAGTGTAGTCGCGCTCGAACACCTCCTCGAGAAAATCGACCAGCGGCTGCAGGATCGCATCGTGGCGCTGGAACTCGATGATGTAGTGCTCGTCGAACTGCACGAAACGGTCGGACGGCACGTCGGCCGCGGTCAACGGATCGTCGAGCCGATGGACGCGGAAATACTGGCGCAACAGGAGCGCCATCATCTCCATGTCGAGCCCCATCAGGCCCTCGGCCATCCGCTTGCGCCCGCCTTCGGTGAGCGCCTCGATCCACTCGCGCATCCGATCGAGGTTGGGGCGGTCGCGAGTCCAGCAATCGAGGTCGAACAGCCCCTGGATCTGCTCGGGCACGGCCAGGCTCAGCAAATCGCCCGAATCGGTGGAGCCGATTTCCTTGACCGTGTAGAAGAGCGTCTCGGGCGAGAACGATTGCACCAGCCGCTCCGCCTCGGGCGCCGACAGGATGAGGTCGCGCTTCTGGCGCGCGGGCAGCCCGTAGAGAAATTCGAGTTTGGCCTTGAATGGAAGGCTCAGGAACTCCGCCTGTCGTGCCGAGGTCATGGCGAAGACGCGCGCCGCGCTTTGCGGTTCGGATGCATTCCTTTATTTCAGTACCATGCCCATCATGTTGGAGCCAGTAACCCACTCGCCGTAAGGCGTTACGATGTCATTGCGCCCATGGTATACTTCGAACGTTCGCTGAGCGGCGCAGGAAAATCCGACGACCGGGGAAACGCGATCACGATGACCCGCTCGCGACGCACCCTCGAGAATCGCTACCGTCCGGTTAACGCGATCTCCGCAGCTCCTGTTCCCTGTCCATGCGCGCTCGCTGAGACCCGAGCCCGCCGGCAGGCGAGTCGAGCCGTAATACGCAGCGCAAAGACGGCGGAAGCTCTCTGCCAATGAAGAAAGCCGCGCGCTCGTCCGGCCGCCGCCATCGCCACGATGCTGGCAACGTCGTGGCGCTGACAATCGCCGGCAGCGATCCTGGCGGCGGCGCGGGAATCCAGGCCGACCTCAAAACCTTCGCTGCGCTCGGCGTGTACGGCTACTCGGCGATAACCGCAGTGATCGCGCAGAACAGTTCCGCCGTGAATCGTGTGGCGCCGGTTGCGCCCGCGATGATCGTCGCGCAGATCGAAACGCTCGCGGCCGAGCGCCGGCCCGACGCGCTCAAGACCGGCGCGCTCGGCAGCGCCGGGATCGTAAATGCCGTGGCAGACTCAATCTCGCGGCTCGATCTTCCTTCGCCGGTCGTCGATCCGGTGCTGATATCGAGCGCCGGCGTGCGGCTCCTCGAACCGGCGGGCGAGCGGGCGCTCCTTAGGCGATTGCTCCCGCTTGCACGAATCGTTACGCCCAACCTGGCCGAGGCGCAGGCGCTGAGCGGCATGGACGGGGCGAGTCCGGCGGCGATTCGCGCGATGGCGCGCGCGCTCACCGCCGCGGGCGCCCGAGCCGTGCTGATCAAGGGCGGGCATATCCTCTCTCATTCGCGAGGAAAATCGCGAGAAGAGTCAACCGACCTCTTCTATGACGGCCGCGAATTCGTCGAATTGCGCGCCGCGCGAATTTCGGGTGGCGGCGCGCATGGCCTCGGATGCGCGCTGTCGGCGGCGATCGCCGCGTATCTCGCGCAGAGGATGGAACTTCTCGAGGCCGTGCGTCACGCCAAGCGCTACGTCAGCACGGCTCTGCGCGCGCGCTTTACGCTCGGCGCGGGACGCGCCGTGCTCGGTCATTTCGCGCGCAAATGAGGTAACTCTAACGCTGGACGAACTCGGCGAGTGCGGCGGCGAGATTGTGGCTTACTTCTGGGCCACCGCCGAGCTTGATTAGCGCGTAGCGCTCATCGCCGTCGAGCCGTTCCCATGCCGCCTGGTCGAGCGGTACGCCCGCCGCCCGAGCACGCTCGGCGAGCGGAGCGGGAAGCCTGGACGGCGGATCGGCGATGGCCCGCTGCGCCTCGGCGAGCGTGCGCGGCTCCGCGCCAAAGGCCCGGCGCACGGCCTCGTTGATGAACAGCCTGAAAGCCTCGCGTTCGTCGTGGCGCTCGACCGGCAGATGGCAAATCGCCAGCCGCTCGCCGCGCCCGAGCGCTTTCCATTGCTCGAGCCCGACTTTGACTCCGACCCGGTCAAGCTTGCGCCGCACCGCCATCGGCACGCATGCGAGAGTCGTGCTCATCTCGTCCTCGAACTTGAATTCGCGCATCATGATTTGTCTCCGGGCTCGTCTCCGGCCGCCCCTTTCCGGCGATCATAGCAGCCGGGACGGCAATCGCGGCAGAGTGGCCCTCTCGCTGATAATCGTGCCGGTGGCGGACTCTTGACGGATGCGCCGCCGCTGTCGGAACCTTAACGCGGACGGTGCACGATTGGCTATGGAACGGAATAAAAACGGCTTCGACGGGGTGGCCGTGGAGGCGATCGCAGCCGGGCTCAAGGAGCGTCCGGGAGCGCTGATGCTCATCCTGCACGAAGTCCAGGATCGGTTCGGTTACGTCCCGCGCGAAAGCGTGCCGGTGATCGCGCACGCGCTCAATCTCTCGCGCGCCGAGGTCCACGGCGTTGTCACCTTCTATCATGATTTTCGCTCCGCGCCGCCCGGCCGCAACGTGATTCGCCTGTGCCGCGCCGAGTCGTGCCAGGCGATGGGAGCGGTGGCGCTGGCCGAGCACGTGCGCGCGCGCCTCGGAGTGGGATTCGGCGAGACCACGCGCGACGGGGCCTTTACGCTCGAGCCCGTCTATTGCCTTGGAAATTGCGGATGCTCGCCGGCAATGATGCTGAACGACGAACTCTACGGGCGCGTGAGCCCGGAGCGTTTCGACGAGTTGCTGGCCGGGCGTAAGGATGATGGCCGATGAGCGCGACGGTTTACGTTCCGCGCGACTCCTCGGCGCTCTCGCTCGGCGCGGGCGCGGTCGCCGACGCCATCGCGGCCGAAGCGGCGCGGCGCGGAATCGATTTGCGCCTGGTGCGCAACGGCTCGCGCGGGATGTTCTGGCTCGAGCCGATGGTCGAAGTCGAGAGCGCACGCGGCCGTATCGCCTACGGGCCAGTCGCGCCGGCCGACGTTCCGGCGCTTTTCGATTCGGGATTTCCGAGCGGCGGCGAGCATCGCTTGAGCCTCGGTCTGACGGAAGAGATTTCCTATCTGAAGCGCCAGGAGCGGTTGACTTTCGCGCGCGTTGGAATCGTCGATCCGGTCTCGCTCGACGACTACGTTGCGCACGGCGGCTATCGGGGCCTCGCGCGCGCGCTTTCCATGCCGGCCGAAAAGATCGTCGAAGAAATTGCGGAGTCGGGACTTCGCGGGCGCGGCGGCGCGGGCTTCCCCGCCGGCATCAAGTGGCGCACCACGCAGCAGGCCGCGGCGCGTCAGAAGTATGTCGTCTGCAACGCCGATGAGGGCGACTCCGGCACCTTCTCGGATCGCATGATCATGGAAGGCGACCCGTTCGTGCTGATCGAGGGGATGACGATCGCCGCCGCATGCGCGGGCGCGAACCAGGGCTACATCTACTTGCGCTCGGAGTATCCGTACGCGCTGCGCACGCTGAACGAGGCGATCGCTGTGGCCTATCGGCGCGGATACCTGGGCGAGAAGGTCGCCGGCAGCTCGCATACGTTCAATCTCGAAGTGCGGCTCGGCGCGGGCGCGTACGTCTGCGGCGAAGAGACCGCGATGCTTGAGAGCCTCGAGGGCAAGCGCGGGATGGTGCGTTACAAGCCGCCGGTGCCGGCGATTGCCGGGCTGTTCGGCCGGCCGACCATCGTGAACAACGTCATCTCGCTCGCCACCGTGCCGGTAATCCTCGAGCGCGGCGCCGCCTTCTACAAGGATTACGGGATGGGCCGTTCGCGCGGCACGCTGCCGATTCAACTCGCCGGCAACATCAAGCGCCCGGGCCTGATCGAAAAAGCCTTCGGCGTCACCCTGCGCGATTTGGTCGAAGACTACGGCGGCGGCACTTGCAGCGGACGTCCGCTGCGTGCGGTGCAGGTCGGCGGGCCGCTGGGCGCCTATTTTCCCGCGAGCATGCTCGACTTGCCGATGGACTATGAGGCGTTCGCCGCGAAGAAGGGGATCGTCGGCCACGGCGGAATCGTGGTCTTCGACGATACGGTCGATCTCGCGCGGCAGGCGCGATGGGCGTTCGAGTTCTGCGCGATCGAGTCGTGCGGCAAATGCACGCCGTGCCGAATCGGATCGACGCGCGGCGCGGAGGTGCTCGACCGCCTCGCGAGCGCCGGAGGCCGCACGGCGGCGATAGGGTTGCTGCGCGATCTGTGCGATACACTGACGTATGGATCGCTGTGCGCGCTCGGCGGCTTGACGCCGCTGCCCGTGCTCAGCGCGCTGCGCCATTTTCCCGAGGATTTTGGCCTTTCGCAGAGCGACGTGGCATGGACGGGCTGAACGCGCTAAACTTAATCAAGTGCTTGAACTTGTCGGGCGCGCCGAAATCGCCTCTGCCGGACGCGCCCCGGTCAAGCGCCAGGCGCGTGTCCGCGTCGCGAGGAGGCTGAGCCGTGCTATCGAAAACCGACCGCGACTACGGGACGCCGCTTAAGACCTCCGCCCGGCTCGTCACGCTCGAAGTCGACGGCCGCGAGGTAAGCGTGCCCGAGGGAACTTCGGTGCTGCGCGCCGCGGCGCTCGCCGACGTTGCGATACCCAAGCTCTGCGCCACCGATTCGCTTGAGCGGTTCGGCTCATGCCGCCTCTGCCTTGTCCAGGTCGAAGGGCGCAATGGCTATCCCGCTTCGTGCACCACGCCGGTCGAATCCGGGATGAAGGTGCGGACGAAGTCCGAGATGCTCGAGCGGCTGCGGCGCGGCGTGATGGAACTCTACATGTCGGACCATCCTGCCGACCGCGCGTCGTGCGCCGGCAACGGCAACTGCGAGTTGCATGCGATGGCCGACGCGGTGGGGCTGAGCGAAGTCCGCTACGGTTTCGAGGGCAGGAATCATCTCGACGCCGCGCGCGACGCCTCCAATCCCTATTTCGCGTTCGATCCCGCGCGCTGCATCGTGTGCTCGCGATGCGTGCGCGCGTGCGAGGAGGTTCAGGGCACCTTCGCGCTGACGATCGAAGGGCGCGGCTTCAATTCCGCCGTCTCGCCGAGCCAGCATCAGCCGTTCTTCGAATCCGAGTGCGTCTCGTGCGGGGCTTGCGTGCAGGCTTGCCCGACCGATGCGCTGGTCGAGAAGTCGATGCTCGAGAAGGGCGTCGCCGAGCGCGCCGTCACCACCACCTGCGGCTATTGCGGCGTCGGATGCTCGTTCAAGGCCGAAGTGAAGGGCGACCAGGTCGTGCGCATGCTGCCGAACAAGGACGGGATGCCGAATCACGGCCATTCGTGCGTCAAGGGCCGCTTCGCGTGGGGCTACGCGACGCATCCGGACCGCGTGCTGACGCCGATGGTGCGCGAGAGGACGAGTGACCCGTGGCGCACGGTGTCGTGGGACGAAGCGATCGGTCACGCGGCACGGCGGCTCAAGGAGATTCGCGCGAAGTACGGCCCCGGTTCGATCGGCGGCATCACCTCTTCGCGCTGCACCAACGAGGAAACCTACCTGGTGCAGAAGATGGTGCGCGCGGCTTTCGGCAACAACAACGTCGACACCTGCGCACGCGTATGCCATTCGCCCACCGGCTATGGGCTCAAGACGACGCTCGGGACCTCGGCCGGCACGCAGGACTTCGACTCGGTGCTCGAGGCCGACGTTATCCTGGTCATCGGCTGCAACCCGACCGACGGCCATCCGGTGTTCGCCTCGCTGATGAAGCGGCGGCTGCGCCAGGGCGCGAAGCTGATCGTCGCCGACCCGCGCACGATCGATCTCGTGCGCGCACCGCATGTCGAGGCGACGTATCATCTGCCGCTCCTGCCGGGCACCAACGTCGCGCTGATCAACGCGTTCGCGCACGTGGTGCTGAGCGAGGGGCTCGCGAAAGAAGATTTCGTGCGCGAGCGCTGCGAATGGCCCGCGTACGAATTGTGGAAGAAATTCATTCTCGAGGAGCGCAATTCTCCCGCGGCGGCGGCCAAAGTCACCGGCGTGCCAGCGGAAAAAATTCGCGCGGCGGCGCGCCTCTACGCCACCGGCGGCAACGCCGTAATCTACTATGGCCTCGGCGTGACCGAGCATAGCCAGGGCAGCACGATGGTGCTGGGGATGGCGAACCTGGCGATGGCGACCGGGAATCTCGGACGCGCAGGCGTCGGCGTCAATCCGCTGCGCGGGCAGAACAACGTGCAGGGCTCGTGCGACATGGGATCGTTCCCGCACGAACTGACCGGCTATCGCCACATCTCGGATACCGCGATGCGCGCGAGCTTCGAGGCCGCATGGGGCGTCAGGCTCGATCCGGAGCCGGGCCTGCGCATCCCCAACATGTTCGACGCGGCGCTCGACGGCAGCTTTCGCGGGCTCTACGTGCAGGGCGAGGACATCGCGCAATCCGACCCCAACACGCATCACGTGACCGCGGCGCTCAGCGCGATGGATTGCGTGATCGTGCAGGACATCTTCTTCAACGAGACCGCGAAATACGCGCACGTTTTCCTGCCCGGCTCGTCGTTCCTCGAAAAGGACGGGACCTTCACCAATTCCGAGCGGCGCATCTCGCGCGTGCGCAAGGTAATGCCACCGCTCGCCGGCAAGGCCGACTGGGAAATCACCTGCGAGCTTTCGGCCGCGTTCGGCTACCCGATGCGCTACGTCCATCCGTCGGAAATCATGGACGAGATCGCGCGCCTCACCCCGACCTTTTCCGGCGTCAGCTACGAAAAGCTCGATCGCCTGGGTTCCGTGCAATGGCCGTGCAACGACAAGGCGCCGGAGGGGACGCCGGTGATGCACGTCGGGCAGTTCGTCCGCGGCAAGGGCCGCTTCGTGGTGACCGAATACATCCCGACCGACGAGAAGGTCGGGCCGCGCTTCCCGCTCATCCTCACGACCGGCCGCATCCTCTCCCAGTACAACGTCGGCACGCAGACCCGGCGCACCGCCAACACCGCGTGGCATCACGAGGACCTGCTCGAAATCCATCCGCACGACGCCGAGGAGCGCGGTGTCCGCGACGGCGCGTGGGTCAGGGTCAGCAGCCGCGCCGGCGAAACCACGCTTCGCGCGCAAGTCACCGAACGCGTGCCGCCCGGCGTCGTCTATACGACGTTCCACTACCAATCCTCCGGCACCAATATCGTCACCACCGAGAACTCGGACTGGGCGACGAATTGCCCCGAATACAAGGTGACCGCCGTGCAGGTGATGCCGGCCGCCGAGCCGGGCGCGCGGCGCGCGGCAGGCACAGGCACGGAAGGACAGGGCGCCGACCCGCATCCGGCGGCGGGACGCTGACGCTGGCTCGCAGCCCGGCGATTTGAGGGACGCGCGGCGATGGACCTTCACCACCTGGTCACGATGGCCAATCAGATCGCCGATTTCTTCAAGACCTCCGATCCCGATCGCAATGAAGCCGTAACCGCGACCGCGCAGCATCTGCGGAGTTTCTGGGATCCGCGGATGCGCCGCGAAATCGCCGCACACCTCGCAAGCCACGGCGGCGAAGGTCTGAACGACATCGCGCGCGACGCGGTTCGCATGCTAGAAAACCAGGCTTCCGCCAAGGCGGCCGGATAGCCGGACACGCCGGCTGGCCAATGCCCCGCCAAGCAAAACGGATAGCGGAGGGCGCCGCGCGCGCGGATGCGCCGGCCGGCATCCGCCGTCATCCTGCGCACAAGTTTAACGGCGGGAGTTTCGCCGTCGAGGACGAGCGGCTCGCGGTCGAAGAGCCGCTCGAAATCCGGCTCGCGGGGCGGCGCTTCACGCTCACGATGCGCACACCGGGCCACGACGAGGAACTGGTTGCCGGCTTTCTGCTCGCCGAAGGCTTTATCGAAGCGCCGGCCGACCTGGGCGAGATTCGCCGCGTGCGCGGTCCCAGGGGCGCGCCAGATCCTAACGCGGTGGACGTTATCCTCAATGTCCCGGCGGCGAACCTGCGCGAGCGTCTCAAGCGCAACTTCACGATCTCGTCGAGCTGCGGCGTGTGCGGCAAAACCAGTATCGAGGCGATTCAACGCCGCGTCGCCCCGATCGACTTGCGGATGACCGTCGCGGCCGGCGCGATCCTTGAACTCGCGCCGATGATGCGCCGCGCGCAGGAGGTCTTTGCCGCGACCGGTGGATTGCACGCCGCCGCGCTCTTTGCGCCGTCCCCTTCGCCCGCGCAGACCGAAGATACGCGCAAGAACGGCCGCGCCGAGGCGCCGATTAGGAAAGTGAAACTTAAAGCGCTGCGCGAAGATGTCGGCCGACACAACGCGGTCGATAAGGTCGTCGGCTGCGCGCTGATGAACGGGATGCTGCCGCTTGGGGTGGCGCTGATGGCGGTGAGCGGCCGGCTGAGCTTCGAGATCGTGCAGAAGGCGGCAGCCGCCGGCGTTCCGATTCTGGCGGCAATTTCTGCGCCGTCGTCGCTCGCGGTGGAACTGGCGCAAGAGGTTGGCATCACGCTGGTCGGCTTCCTGCGCGACCGCACCTTCAACCTTTACAGCAACCCGGAACGGGTTGTCCCCTAAGGTCCGCCAAAGTGCCCACTTGAGCCGAACGCCCGGTAGGCGTTAACTCTATGGGGCCGCAGGGCCCCTATCGATGTTCCTTAGAAGACGCGCGCTCGAACGTATCGCCGGCGAAAAAGCACTTTTCGAGCGCAGCCGTGGCGGCGACATCCGGATCTGCGTCGTCTATCCCAACGTCTATCGGCTCGGGATGGCGAACCTCGGCTTCCAGGCTGTTCATCACATCTTCGAATCCGATCCGCGCGTCGCCGCCGACCGCGCCTTCCTGCCCGATCCCGACGAGCGCGCATACATCCGCGCGCGCGGCGAGCGGCTGGTTTCCTTCGAGCGCGGCGAGCCGCTCGGAGCCTTCGACGTAATCGCCTTTTCGGTCTCGTTCGAGACCGACTACCTGAACCTGATCACGATGCTGCGGATGGCGGGAATTCCGCTGAGCCGCGCCGAGCGCGCTGGGCGCAACTATCCGCTGATAATCGCGGGCGGGTCGGCGGTCTTCCTCAACCCCGAGCCGATCGCCGATTTCGTCGATCTTTTTCTGATCGGCGAGGGCGAGGAGATGGTGCCCGAGTTCATCGCGCGCTTTCGCGAGACCGGCGGGCTCGATGGCTCCGAGCGCATGCGCGCGCTCGCGCTGGTCGAGGGCGCATATCTTCCCGACTACTTCACACCGGTCTATGACGGCGCCGGCGGCCTGGCGCGCGTGGATTACAGCGGGCCCGGGCTGCCGCGCGTAAGCCGCCGGTTGATCCACGACCTCGACCGCTTCACCACCGCATCGCTGATCCTCACCCCGGAATCGGTTTTCGGCGATATGTACCTGGTCGAGGCGAGCCGCGGATGCCAGTGGGGATGCCGCTTCTGCGCCGCCGGCTTCATGTATCGCCCGATCCGCTACCGCCGCGCCGACAAATTGATCGCCGAGAGCCGGCGCGGACTTGAGGAGCGCAGCGTGATCGGCCTCGTAGGCGCCGAGATGGCGAGCGTGCCGGGCGTAGCGGAGATCGCGGGCGCGGTGGCCGACGGCGGCGGACGGCTCTCGCCCTCGTCGCTCAAAGCCGATTGCATTTCGCCTGCGCTCGCCGCGGCGCTGGCGCGCAATGGCAATCGCAGCGTGACCGTCGCGCCTGAGGCCGGCAGCGAACGGATGCGCAGGATTATCAACAAGAATCTCACCGAAGACGAAATCCTGCGCGCGGCCGAGATGATGATGGGCGAGGGCGTGGAAAACCTTAAGTGTTACTTTATGGTGGGCCTGCCCGAAGAGCACGACGAGGACGTGGTTGCGATCGCCGAGCTGGTCGGCAAAGTCGTCGCGCGGGCGCGCGCGCAGCGCCGGCACGTCGGCCGCGTCAACGTCTCGCTCAACCCTTTCGTGCCCAAGCCGTGGACGCCGTTTCAGTGGGATGCGATGCGCGAGCCGCAGGAGCTCAAGCGCAAGGTCGCGCTGGTGCGCTCGCATCTGATGCGCCTGGACGTGGGGGTCGAGCTCGACGCCGAGTCGCCGCGCGAAGCGTATTTCCAGACCCTGGTCTCGCGCGGCGACCGCCGCGTCGGTGCAATCCTCGCCCGCCTGAGCGCCGAGCATCGCGAATTGCCGGGCGAGATCTGGCAGGGGCTGAAGGCCGTCAAGCGGGAGGCGGCCGCGGGCGACAACGGGTTGGTCGATCCCGACTTCTTCGTCACGCGCGAATATGCGCGCAATGAGCTCCTGCCGTGGGATTTTATAGACCATCATATCGAGAAATGGTTCCTCGCTTCCGAGCGCAAGAAGGCGCATCACGAGCGTCAGACCAGGCCATGCGACGTCACTACCTGCAGAGTGTGTGGCGCGTGCTGAAGCCATGTTGAAATAAGACGGTTGCGACGATGCAACCGAGGGGAGGGAAGGGATGAGGTTGCGAGCGCTTGGGGTTTGGGCTTGGCGGTGGACGAAGGCGCTTGCCGCGACAGGGCTGTTGCTGATGGTGTCCGCACCGGCGCGGGCGCAGACCGGCTCAGACGTCGGCGTGGGATTGCCGTCAACGACGATTGCGCCGGCAGACACTGAACCCCCCGTAGCCGCGCCGTCTCCGCCGCCACCCATACATCGCCGCATCACCCCGCCGCCCCAACCGATGGCTCATCATACCGCCACGCCAAATGCGGCTACGCCGGCGGGATCCGTGTCGGCGGCAACCGCTCCGGTCAAGTCCGTCGTGCCCGAGCCGGTGCAGGCCAAGCTGCTGCTCAAGCAAGACACCTGGATTTACGCGGAGCCGAGCAACAGGAGCGCGCATCTCGAGCAGGGCGAGAAGGGCAAGATCGTGATGGTGACCGGTACCACCCACTATTTTCTGCGCGTCAAGCTCAAGAACGGGCAGGAGGGTTTCGTGCTGGCTGACGCGGTGCAGGTCAACACGCCGACCGACAAGCTCTTTATGCTGACGCACGACGCGCCGGTGCTCGACGCGCCCAATCACTGGGGCAAGAAGGTCGCCGAGGTGCATCAGGGGCACGCGGTCCACGTCGTCGGCGTCGCGCTCGGCTACATGCGGATCAGGATGAAGAGCGGACTCGAAGGCTACATCCCGTCCTCCGCGCTCGAGTAGCCGGTTAGGGCCGCATCCGGCTCTCCCGCAATCAGGCCAGGTAAAATTCCCCTCGGGCGGTATGCAACCGCCCGCGATGGTGCTATCGAGGCTGCTGGGAGAAGGCCATCCATGGAACGAGTCGACTTCGGAATCTTCGACCATATCGAGCGCACTACCAGCGACGGTCCGCTGCAGCAGCTTTTCGAGGAGCGGCTCCGATTGGTCGAGGCCTACGAGCAGGCGGGTATCTGGGGCTACCACGTCGCACAGCATCACGCGACGCCGCTTGGGATGGCGCCATCGCCGAACCTGTTCCTGGCCGCGGCCGCGCAGCGCACGCGCAAGCTGCGGCTCGGCACGCTGGTCTATCTGCTGCCGTTCTACAGCCCGCTGCGGCTCATTGAAGAGATCTGCATGCTCGACCACATGACGGGCGGAAGGGTCGAGATCGGTGTCGGCCGCGGCGTCTCGCCGTTCGAGCACGCTCAGCATCGCATCCCGTTCTACGACGCGCGCGAGATCTTCGAAGACTCGATGGCGGTGCTGGTGAAGGGGCTGACCAGCGAGCGCCTGACCCATCATGGCCCGCACTACCGCTATGACAACGTGCCGATGGAGTTGCGGCCGCTCCAGCAGCCGCATCCGGGTTTCTGGTACGGCACGCTCTCGGTCGACAACGCGATTTACGCGGCGCGCCACGGGATGAACATCGTGTCTATCGGCGGGCTCGAATCGGTCAAGCGGGTGACGGCGGCCTACCGCGAGTACCATCTTGAGAGTGCGGGCAGCCCGCTCAACGTCAATCCCCATCTGACCCGGCCCGTGACCGGCGCGATCCGCCACATCTATATCGGCGAGACGGATCGCGAGGCCGAGCAGGTCGCGCGCGATTGCTATCGCGTCTTTTACGACAACCTGCAGAAGCTCTGGCGCGACTACAACACGCTCGCGGTCGCGTTCCCCAACGACTACGACTTGTTTCATCGGGTGGGCGCGAGCTTCAGCGGATCGGTCGCCTCGGTGCGCGACCAGATCGCAAAGTTCTGCGAGGAGTCGGGATGCGACTACCTGGTGCTGGCGTTCGCGTGGGGCAATCTGACCGCCGCGCAGACGCGCCGCTCCTTCGATCTCTTTGCGAGCAAGATCATGCCGGATTTCATCCGACAGCCGGCCGCCGCGTAAGCCCCGGCCGCGTCGCGCTGCGGCAGTACCGTCCGGCCGCGCGACCTGGCGGAGAGTTGGCATTCGGCGCCGTCCTTGACACGATGGTTACGTTGAAGGTCAAGGAGACGATCCGATGACAACGGGCCCTGAAAATAGCCAAAAAATCCGTTCCGTGAGCAATGTCGTCAATGCTTCGCGCCAGCTCGAAGGCGCGGGCTTCGTGGTGAACAGGCCATTCCCGAACCAGGAGATGGCGCTGGTCGATCCCTTTCTGCTGCTCGACGAAATGGGTCCGATGGAACTCGGGCCGGGCGAGGCCAAGGGCGCGCCCGACCATCCGCATCGCGGCTTCGAGACCGTGACCTACATGATCTCGGGCAAGATGGAGCATCGCGATTCCCACGGCAACGCGGGCCGTCTGGGGCCGGGCGACGTACAATGGATGACCGCCGGCGCCGGCGTGGTGCATTCCGAGATGCCGGCCGCGGACTTCCAGCGCCAGGGCGGCCGGATGCACGGCTTTCAGTTGTGGGTCAACCTGCCGCGGCGCGACAAGATGATCCGTCCGCACTACCAGGAGATTCCCGCTGCCGGGATTCCAGTCGCCGTGAGCGCCGACGGCAACGCGTCCGTGCGCGTGGTCGCGGGCGAGTCGATGGGCAAGAAGGCTGTGATCGATACCCGCACGCCGATCATCTACCTGCATTTCACGCTAAAGCCAGGCGCGCGCGTGATCCAGCCGGTCCCGGCCGAGTACAACGCCTTCGCCTACGTCTTCGGCGGCGAGGGACGCCTGGGCCGCGAAGAGCGGACGGCGCGGGAGCATCAGATGGTGACGTTCGCGGGTGATGGCGACGCGATTTCGATCGCGGCGCCCGAAAGCGCCGGCGAGCCGCTGGAGGTGCTGCTGATCGCGGGCAAGCCGCTGCGCGAGCCGGTCGCGCGTTACGGCCCCTTCGTGATGAACACGAAGGAAGAGATCGTCAAGGCGTTCGAGGACTACCGCGAAGGTCGGATGGGCGAGATCGCGCCGGCCTGACATCCGGTCCTTCGCGGCGCGGCCGGTGCGCGGGTGATTCGTACGGCGCTCCGGGTCGCAGCGCCTCGGTCGTCGCGCCGCCCCCAGGCCGCGAGCGTGAGGTCCCGCAAATAACTCGCATATCCGGAAAAGCGTCACGGTGTCATCGAGACCGGGATTCCTCGCTGCGCTCGGAATGACGGCCTCGACATCTTGGGATGGAACTTATTTCCAGGACATCACACTAGCCTAGGCCATCAGTTCGTAGAGGACCGCGAATTCGTCCTCGATGGGGAGCTTGCGGAAGTGCCTGAAGCCGGCCGCCGCGGCGAGCTCGCGCGCCTTCGGCTCGCCCATCGCCGCGCCGATCCCGGCGCCCCCATGCGCCAGCGAAGTCGTCATGCAGTAGAGCGTGCTGACCGAATAAACCAGTTTGCCCATCGGCTTGACGTTTTCCTCGACGTTGGAGGAAATGTTGATCTCCTGCACCAGGTAGGTGCCGCCGGGCGTCAGCGAGTTTTTGATCGAGCGCATCAGTCCAATCGGATCGACCGAATCGTGGACGACGTCGAAGGTCGTGACGAGGTCGAACTTTCCTGCCGGCAGCTGGGTGCCGTTGGCCAGCTCGAACGTCACGCGGTCGGCGACGCCGGCCTCGGCCGCGTTGCGCCGCGCGCGCTCGATCGATTCGGCATGGAGATCGAAACCGAACACACGCGAGTTCGGAAACGCCCTGGCGATCAGGGTCGCCGCGCGCCCGCCGCCGCATCCGACGTCCGCGGCGACGCCGCCGCGCTGCAGGCGCTCGAGCACCTGCGGCATCGCCGGGATCCATCTGCGCACGAGCTTGAACTGATAGCGCGGCCGTGAATTGCGCTCGGTCGCCTCGAACATCCACGGCGGATAGTCGGCCTGGGTCAGCCCGCCGCCGGTGCGAAACGCGTCGGCCACTTTGGGCGCGACCGACATCGTCGCCTGCACGACCTGGAAATACGATCCCACGAAGTAGGGCGAACCCTCCTCGGCCAGCGCCACCGCGTACTCGGGCGTGAGCAGGTAGGTCTTCGCGGCCGGGTCGTACTGGAGATATTGCGCCGCGGCCATCGAATTCAGCCACTCCTGCAGGTAGCGCCGGTTGAGCCCGGTGCGCGCGGCGAGCTGCTCGACCGTGAGCGGTCCGGCGTCCTTCATCGCCTTGAACAGGCCGAGCCGGTCGCCGATAAAATTCATCGCGCTATGCATCGCGCTCGCGACGTCGCCCAGGATCTGCTGTGCGACCTGTTTGGCTTTTTCCCGATCGATCTCGCCCGTCGATGCCATCGTTGAGTTGCTCCTTGTTATATTCTGCGAATGATTGGGTGCGGGCGCCTAGGCGATCCTCCATCCGCCGTTTCTTAGCAAGCTTCATACGACCTCTCCCCGCGCTCCCGTCCCTGGCGCACCTCTGTCCGGAACCATAGCGCATTGCCTCGTGCCGGGGTTAGGCCGCCGCGATCGCCGCGGCTGCAAGCGGCAGAGGGAAGGCGGTTAGTGCGCGATGGCCAGCGCTGCGAGCTCTTTTTCGCCGAGCGCGTGCAGCAGTAGCGCTTGCGCGTGCGCGGCCGAAACGTCCCAGTGAGCGGTCAGGTCCCGGACCTCGTCCTCAGAGGGCATCGCGCCGTTTCGATACGCGATACCGATCGCCTTGCGCACGCCGAGGTCGCCGGCGACGACGCGCGGCCGTCCGAGCGTGCGCGCCAGGATCCATTCCGCCGTCCATACGCCGATTCCTCGGAGCGCTACCAGTTCATCGATCACCTCCGCATCGGAAAGGCCCGCGAGCCGCCCGATCGCGATTTGGCCGCGTGCGACTGCCTGCGCCACCGCGATTACGTACTCGGCCTTGCGATTGGTGAACTGGAGCGCGCGAATCTCGGCCGGCGCGGCGCTCGCCAGGCGTCCGGGTCTAAGGCTGTAAACGGTCGCGCCGTCAACGGTATGCTTGTCGCCGAAGCGTTCCGCCAGACGCCGGCGGGTCTCGGACGCCCAGCGCAAATTGACCTGCTGGGCGCTGATGCATCGCACCAGCGCGCCCAGCAGATTGAGCTGCAGCACGGGTCTGAAGCCACGATAGCGCGCGTCCAGCCGCGCCATGAGCGGATCGGCGCGGCGGAGCTCCGCAAAATGCCGCGGCGACGAAACGAAAGTGGCGCGGACCGCGGCGAGGATCGGTTCGGCGTAGCGGCCATCGTCGATCGCGACGCGAACCGCGGGGCGCGCGCGCGTTCCCGCAAATGTCGTCGCGAAAGCGACCGCGTGACCGTCGATTTCCATCGTCCGCAGGAAGGTGCGGCCGTCCCAGCGGTCGAGCAGGTCGTCGCCCGAGCGGCGGAACATCTCGAGCGACGCCGCCGGATCGAGCGCCCCCGGCAATTCGAGTTCGAACGACGCTTCACGACGGACCGGTGCGTGCGGAGCACGCATCTGCCTCGGAGCCACGCTCGCGGGCATTGGCGGCCGCCTAGGAACGCGGCGCTGGTCCGCGCCGCTTCATCATCGCGTTGGCCTCCGGATAGGTGACGGCGCCGGTCATGAAGTTATACGTCCCCGCTCCGAGCAGCTCCTGCGCGATATTGCGCGCGAGCGCGAAGGCCGCGAGGCCCGGCCATGAACCGACGCTGACCCGCGCCACGCCAAGGCGTTCCAACTCGCCGACCGGCGGCGAAGTCGGGCCGGCGAGGATGTTGATCGGTCCGTTGATTTGCTTCGCCAGCGCGCCGATGGTTTCCGGATCGCGCACGCCCGGCACGAACAGGCAATCGGCGCCCGCCTCGCGGTAGAGATTGGCGCGCCGCACCGCATGGGCAAGACGCTCCTCTTTGGGGCCGACACCGAGCAGAAAGACGTCGGTGCGCGCATTGATCACAATCGGCACGCCGGCTCTTGCCGCGGCGTCGCGCGCCGCGTTAAGCCGCTCGAGCGCCTGTGCCGGTTCGTACAGTTCGCCGCGGCGTTCGATCACTCCGTCCTCGAGATTGATCCCGACCGCGCCCGCTTCGATCACCATCCGGACGGTTTCGGCGACTTCGGCGGGCGTGCGGCCGAAGCCGGATTCGGTATCGGCGGTGACCGGAGCGTGCACGGCGCGCGCGATCCGCGCTATAGCGCCGACGAATTCAGCGCGTGGCGCGGACTCGCCGTCGGCATAGCCGATCGAATGGGACAATGTGGCGCTGCTCGTGGCGATCGCGCGGGCGCCGGCATCCTCGACCGCGCGGGCGCTCATCGCATCCCACACGTTGACCAGCACCAGGATACGCGAGCGGTCGTGCATCCTGCGCAACGCTTCGGCCTT
>DATJXN010000130.1 GCA_035500095.1 Candidatus Binataceae bacterium | reverse complement strand
TGCGCGCAGCACGGCCCGCGCTACAAGCCACGAGTCGTAGCGCGCACGCATCGCGAACCCGCGCGTCGGCAAGCGCGCATTGTCGGCCGTCAACAGAAAGCTGACCGCAGGACGCGTGCAGCGCGTCAGACGCGGGCGTCGATGACACGCTGCGAAACTCGGGTTCCAGACGAAACCGGGATAACCAGGAAGGAAGCCTACCAGTAGCGGACGCGGCCCACGTCCGTGTGCACGAAGTCGGACGCCGGATAGTAGCCCACGCCGCCGCCGCGCAGCGCGAGCGCCGCCCGATGCAACTGATCGAGCGTGCGTCCGGGCACGCGCCAGTCGAGCGCCAGCCCGTCCATGTGCAGGCTGTGATGCGCGACGCCGTCGCTCCGCGCCGCAAGCATCGCGTTGGTTTGCGGCGTTCGGTAGCCGGAGATGATTTCCACCTCGGCGTCGGTGCTGAGTTTGTAGCGAATTGCGGTCACGAGGTCGAGCAGCGCGGTGCTCATCGGTTTGACCACGTTCTGCCGGTAGTCGCGCAGGATGTAGTTGATTTCGGCGAGCGCTTGCGGGATGTACCGCCCCTTCTCGTAATAAACGATATCGAGGTTCTCGCCGGTGTGAAGGTTATAGAACTTGAGCCGGCGCGGCGTCGACGGCGCGGTCAGCATCGCGAGCGCGGTGCTCGCGGGCGCAAGCGCCGCCGATGCGGCCGCGGCTCCGGCCATCACGGCGAGGTTGCCGAGAAAGCGCCGGCGGTCAGTCGAAACTTCTGGCGAAACTTCGGGCGATACCTTTGGGCCGATCGAGGAATCGGAACGCGCGCTGCCCGACTCGGTGCCGCCAGTCATGCCACTAATCAAGCCTGTTGGTCTGATCGGTCCCATTACTTATCGCGTCCCCAGTGGCGGCCGTTCGGTGTTCGCGTCTCCGGATTGTTGCCGGATGCCTTGCGAGCCGCCTTGCGTGCGAGTCCATTCTCCGCGTTCACGCGGTTGGAGTCAGCCGAACCATCGGGTAACTTTACACTCTCCATGGACGCCGCACCATAGCGTCCGAATCCGCTCCACCACCGATGAAACTACCTCCGCCCAAGCCGATAAAGCCAATAAATCCGGGCCGCGCGCGGACTCGGCCATTGGCCGGGCTTTCGCGCAAAGTCGGTCGCGGCCAGTTCGCGAGGGCGCTTGGGGCGGGCGCCACGATGCGCGAGTTTTTCGCCGCGCTGCCCGAGACGCTCGCCGCCGCCGACCTCGGCGAGCTGGCGCGGCGAATCGCATCGGCGCGCCGCGCGGGGCGGACTTTTCTGATGCTGACGGGGGCGCATCCGCTCAAGGTCGGCCTGAGCCCGCTCATCTGCGGGATGCTGCGCGACGGCGTGCTGAGCGCGATCGCGACCAACGGCGCCGCGATCATCCACGACTTCGAGCTCGCGTTTGCCGGACGCACGTCGGAAGAGGTCGGCGCCGGGCTCGCCGACGGCAGCTTCGGGATGGCCGAGGAGACCGGCGCGTTCCTGAATCGCGCGGCGCGTCTGGCTGCGGATGAGGGCAGGGGGCTCGGCGAAACGATCGGCCGCGAGATCGTCCGCGCGCGGCTGCCGTATCGGGACGCCAGTATCTTCGCCGCCGCCTACCGCGCAGGAGTACCGGCGACCGTGCATGTCGCCGTCGGCGCCGACATCGTCCACATGCATCCGGCGGCCGACGGCGCCGCGATCGGCAAGGCCACGATGGCCGACTTCCATCGGCTCGCCGCGGTGGTCGCGACGCTGGGGCGCGGCGTGGTGCTCAACCTGGGCTCGGCGGTCGTGATGCCGGAGGTGTTTCTGAAGGCGCTCAATCTCGCACGCAACCTGGGCCGGCGGGTCGAGGGGTTCTGCGCTGCCGACATGGATTTCATCCGCCAGTACCGTGCGCGTATCAACGTGGTCGAGCGGCCGACCGCGGGCGGCAGAGGCGGACGCGGAATCGCGCTGACCGGCCATCATGAGATCATGTTTCCGCTCCTCGTCGCG